>CAZFOP010000304.1:0-5245 GCA_964520085.1 uncultured Solibacteraceae bacterium
CCATGATGGTGTGGGCGGTGATCGGGTCCAGGCCGGCGCTGGGCGAATCGTAGAGTACCAGCGGCGGCCTGGTCACCACGGCGCGGGCGATCCCGGCGCGGCGGCGCATGCCGCCGGACAACTCGCTGGGGAACTTGTCGAGCGTACCGCCCAATTCCACGAAGTCGAGCGCCTCTTCCACGCGGCCGTGCACCTCGCTGGCCGGACAATGAATCGATTTCTGATTGAGCAGCGGGTAAGCCACGTTCTGCTCGATACTGAGCGAATCGAACAGGGCGCTCTCCTGGAACAACATGCCGATCCGGCTTCGGATATCGAAAAGCTGCGCTTCCCGCATCGCGCCCAGATCTTTTCCAAAGGCCAGCACGCGGCCGGAATCGGGCCGCAGCAATCCGAGCGCGGTCTTCAATAGCACCGTCTTACCGCTGCCGGCAGCGCCCAGGATGACGCGCGATTCGCCCTCGAAGGCCTCGAAGGAAACGTCCCGCAGCACCGGTTCGCCATCGAATGAGACGGTGACGTTCTCGAACCGCAGAATGCTGGGCGAGGCGGTTTCCGGCATCAGCTCACACCCTGGCTGACAAAGAATTCGGTGATCATCACGTCGGTGATGAAGATCATGATCGTGGCCGCCACCATCGCCTGGGTGGTCGAGCGCCCCACACCCTGCGTGCCGCCTGTGGTGCGCAAACCGTAGAAGCAGCCCATTAGCGAAACCACCACGGCGAACACCAGCGGCTTGAGCAGTCCTTGCGCCACGTCGTTCCATTCGAGCGCTTGCCAGGCGGAGTTCCAGTACAGCCGCGAGGTGAGATTCAGCTTCACGACGGCGATCACCCAGCCGCCGAACAAGCCCACGAAATCCGCGATCACGGTGAGCAGCGGCAGCATGAAGCAGGTTGCCTCCAGGCGCGGGGTGACCAGCTTCTGAATCGGGTCGGTTCCCAGTGCGCGCATGGCATCGATCTGCTCGGTTACCTTCATCGAGCCGAGCTCGCTGGCGATGCCGGAGGAGTTGCGCCCAGCCATCATGATGGCGGTCAGCACCGGGCCCAGTTCGCGCGCCAGCGTAATTGCCACCAGGGTGCCGGTCTTTTCCACTTCTCCATATTGCGCCAGCGCGCGGGACATCTGCAGCGCCATCACAATACCGGAAAACAAGCCGACCAGCACGACCACCACCAGGCTGCCAACACCGATGGTGTCCATCTGCAGTATGACGTCGTCGAAGTAATGCGGTTTACGGAAGATGTTGCGGAAAGCGCTGCCCCCGAGCACCACGAACTCCTGGACGGCGAGAACAGGCTCTTTCAGCAGATCCAACAAGCAGGTCGTTCTCCGAATTCCGATGCTACCATACAAGCCGTGAAGGGTCTCACGGATATTCCCGGCATTCGCGTCGGCCACGTCTCGGATTACGAGGCGCTGACCGGCTGTACGGCAATTCTCTGCGAGGAAGGCGCGGTTGGTGGCGTGGACATACGCGGCTCGGCCAGCGGCACGGAAGAAACGCCCACGCTCGATCCGGGGCACGTTGCCGACCGTGTCCACGCCATTTTGTTAGCCGGCGGCAGCGCCTTCGGATTGGAAGCGGCATCCGGTGTGCGGCGCTACCTGGCGCGCCGCGGGGTGGGGTTCGTCTTCGGGGGCGAGCACGTTCCGATCGTGGCGGCGGCCATCCTCTTCGACTTGGGGATAGGCAAGTCGAACGTGCATCCGAATCTGGCGATGGGCGAAGCGGCCGCGGCGGCGGCTACGGCCGATCCGGTTGCCGAAGGTGCGGTGGGGGCCGGCACAGGCGCCACGGTGGGGAAGATTCTGGGCATGGACCATGCCATGAAGTCCGGGCTAGGCTCGGCCACGGTGGAACTCGCTGGCGGTGTGCTGGTGGCCAGCCTGGTGGTGGTGAATGCGATGGGCGACGTGCGCGACCCGGCCAGCGGCAGAACCATCGCCGGCGCGCGGCGTTCGCCGCAGACGCGCGATTTCCTGGATACGGCCGACTACATGAAACGCCACAGCACGCCGGCGGGCGGCGCCGCGGCGCCCCGGAACACCACACTCGCGGTGGTTGCCACCAATGCGCGACTGACGAAGTTGCAGGCGAGAAAGCTGGCCGGGTTGGGTAGCCTCGGCATGGCGCGCTCCATCTGTCCAGTGAACACGATGGTGGATGGCGACATTGTTTTCGCGTTGTCGCTGGGCACGCGAGAGGCTGGAATCGACTCGATTGGCGTGGCGGCGGCGGAAGCGGTGGCGACGGCGATCGTCCGCGCCGTCGAATCCGCGCGTGGCATGGGTGGGCTGCCGGGCCTCGCCGGGTAGCGGCGGCGCGCAAACCTTTTCGCGCGCGCCGCGTCTCAAGGACAGTGCGGCACGCATCGTCAAGCCGCCGGTATGCCGAATGATATACTGAAAAATCACAAACAACATATTATGAAAAGCCCCTGCCTCCTTCTATTGGTTTGCCTCGGCGCGGCCAGCGCCCAGACGCCGGCGCCGCCGGCAGCGAGTCCGAAGCCGGCTGCCGCCGCACAGCCCAAGGCCGCTCCCGCCATCCCGGAACTGCCGGATTCGGCGGTCATCGCGGTGTTTCAGGACGGCACGCCGTTCACCATGGGAGACTTAAAGAAACTCTACCCGGTACTTCCGGCTACCCTCCAAAACGCCGTCAAGCAAGATCCGGTTGAATTCTTCCACGAGTACGCGACGATGCTGCGGTACGAGCAAATCGCCACCGAAAAGAAACTCGACGAGCGGAGCCCGATCAAAGAGGCCATCTATTTTTCGCGGCTGGTCTACCTGTACCAGGCGGTGTTGCAGGACGTATTCTCGACGATCACGGTGGACGATAACGAGATCATCAACTACTACGGCAAGAATAAGGAAGGCTTCAAGAGAGTGCAGGTGAAGGCCATCTACATTCCCTTTGCCGACGCGCCCTCGGCGGAAGACAAATCGCTGACCGAAGCGCAGGCCAAGGCCAAAGCCGACAAGCTGGTGGCCGAAATCAAGAAGGGCACCGATTTCGTGAAGTTGGTCAGGGAGAACTCGGAGGACGCCACATCTAAGGCCAAGGACGGCGACTTCGGATCGTTCTCGACCACCGATCCGCTACCGGACGCCATTCGGTCCGCCGTGTTCGCGCTCGAAATGGGCGAGGTCACCGCACCCGTGAAGCAGCCTCACGGCTTTTACATTTTCAAGGCGGACATCGTGACCGTCCGTCCGCTATCGGAAGTGCGCGACCAGATTTTCGACGTGCTCAAGCAGCAGCACGCCAAGGAGTGGGTCGATCAGATGAACTCCCAAATCAAGGTGGAGTTTCCGAACCCTGCGTTTCCGCCGAAGGGCGCGCCCACGACCCCGGCGAAATAGGCGCGCGGTTTCTTGCAATGCGGGCACGCGAAAGCATGCCCTACCCTGGAGATCCATGCCGACGGTTGCCGCTCCGGCACTCAGAAGTTTCAGCGAGTCGATCCTGCGGGCCGCGGGCGTGCCGGAGCACAAGGCGGCCATCGTGGCGGCTTCGCTGGTGGCGGCCAACCTGCGCGGCGTCGATTCTCACGGCATCCAGTTGCTCACGTTCTACATCGATCAACTGCTGGCGGGCGAAATGGACGCCGGCGCGGACGGGCGCGTAGTTTCCGAAAGCGGGTCGTGCCTGTTGTTCGACGGGCAGGATGGGATCGGACAGTGGATCGCGGAAACCTGCTGTGGCCACGCCATTCGCATCGCCGGCGAGCGCGGCGTGGCGCTGGTGACGGCGCGCGAATCGAACCACTTCGGAGCGTGCGCGTGGTGGGCGGAGAAGATGCGCGCGGCCGGACAAATCGGCATCGTGATGTGCAACGCCTCGCCGATCGTGCCGCCGTGGCAGGCCAAAGAAGGACGTTTCGGCACCAACCCGATCTGCATGGCAGTGCCGGGGCCGTGGCTGCTGGATATGGCCACCACCACGGTGGCTGCAGGCAAGGTTTTCAAGGCATTTATCAACCATCAACCGGAGATTCCGGTCGGGTGGGCGTTCAATGCGGAAGGTGTGCCGACCACTGACACGGTCGAGGCGTACCACGGCCTGTTGATGCCGCTCGGCGGCTACAAGGGCAGCGGCCTGGGTTTTTTGGTCGAGATCCTATGCTCGGTGCTCAGCGGCGGTGCGCTGTACCCCGACGTGGGTGGCATCCGCTATCGCGACAAGCTGGTGCGCACGAGCCAGATGTTTCTGGCGATCGACGTGGCCCGCTTCATGCCGGTCGAGGAATTTACAGCGCGCATGGAGCGCCTGGTGGCGAATGTGAAGAGCGCGCCGCCGGCGGCCGGCTACGAAGAAGTGCTGGTGGCAGGCGATCCGGAGTGGCGCACGGAAGCCGAGCGCCTGCGGAGTGGAATCCTGATTTCCGAGGGAAATTGGGAAACGCTGGTCAAGACCGCCGCACGGGTGGGCGTGGCGCCGCCTGCTTAAGTTGCTGATTTAAAATCTATTAGTTAGCGGCTCGCGCACGGACCACTCTGTCCAAATGGCGCGCGGTCGAAGCCTTTGGACAGAGAGACCTTGCCCTGTTGGTGCAAGACAGCAGCCAAGATAAGCCGGGATGGCTCTTGAACCGGCAAGCTGGACGGCTGTGCCAAGTTTCCCGGAGTCGGTCCGCCCGTTCTGTCTCGCGCCCCACGGGGTTCAGAGGTTGAAGCACAACTCACGCTAGTCTGCGCTATACTATGTAAGGTATCGGCGAACCAGGTGAGTGGGCGAAAGCCCACTTTTTTGTTGGCGATCGACGATTCGTAAGGGAAATGCAGGACGAAGTGGCAGCGAAGATCGAGGCAATTGCCGCGCGTGTGGCGGCTTCCGAGGGCATGGAAGTCGTCGAGGTCGCGGTGAAGGGCGGCGGCGCGAGCCGTCTCGTGCGCATTTCCATCGATAAGCCACAGGGCGTTACCCACGGCGATTGCGAACTGATCTCGCAGCAGGTGGGCACGATTCTGGACGTCGAGGACGTGATGCCGGGCGGCCGCTACACGCTGGAGGTCAGTTCCCCCGGAGTGGAGCGCAAACTCGCCAAACCAGGCGATTTTACGCGCTTCCAGGGGAAGAAGATCAAAGTGGTATTGCGCGAGCCGGTGGAGGGACGCCGCAATTGGGAAGGCACGCTGGCCGGTTTCGGGGATGGCCGCGTGACGCTGGAGACTGGCGGCCAGACGCCGCTGCGGGTTGCGCTGGACGAGATCCAGAAGGCCAACCTGA
>CAZFOP010000305.1:0-5236 GCA_964520085.1 uncultured Solibacteraceae bacterium
ATTCACCTACTTCACGGACGATCCCGCCGAGACTTCGCATGAAGTGCCGGGAGGCCTGATCCGAAAGATGGACGTCGACGGCGGCCATGCGGATCTGCGCCTGGAAGGTCCGCCCAACACGTTGCGCCGCGATCGCACATACACGTCCATGCAACTAAGCGTGAACGTCGATCCAGACCGGCCGTATGCCCGGCTACAGGTGGGCAAAGAGATGGTGGTCGTGCGCGAGGGCGAATGGTCCGGTTGGCTCCCCGCCGAGTTTCCGCTGCTGCCCCACATCGCCTCGGCCAGCGGCATGATTCGCGTCTTCGCCAGGCGATTGCACCCGCGCTTCGAGTTGTACGTGTCCCCGGTTAACGTCGACCCAGAGGCGCCCGCGCTGCCGATTTCCTCTCCCGGTTCTTATGCGCGCGACGTGGCTGCCAGCATGGGACGATGGTCCACGCTTGGCATTCCCGAAGATACCGCGGCCCTGCGCCAGGGCGTTTTCGACTTACCAGAGTTCCTATCTCAAAGCCGTCTCGTTCTCACAGATGAGCGCCGTCTTCTCGACGATTCGCTGCGGCGATTCAAGGGCGGGCTGCTGTTCTTCTATTTCTCATCTATCGATCAGAATTCCCATATGCTGTGGGGCAAGCACGATGCGGAGTTGCTGGATCTATATCGGGCCGTCGATGCGTCCATCGGCGAAGTGATGCGTCTCGAGCCCGCAGCCGAACTAATGGTGATGTCGGACCATGGGTTCTCGGCATTTGACCGCGCCGTCAATTTGAATACCTGGCTCATTTCGCGAGGCCTCAGAACCAAAGCGTATGCACTTGGGCTGAATGGCCTCTACCTCGTCGACAAGCAGGTGAAACAGGAAGTGCGGCAGCAACTGCTCGACCTACGCGATCCCGCAAACGGCCACCGGATGATCGCGAGCGTCACCGAAACGAATCCGTCGCCGGGGAACCGGAGCGTCGCGCCGGATCTGATCGTCGGCTATTCCGCCGGGTACCGCGCTTCCTGGCAAACGGCGATGGGAGAAGCGCCGGCGGGGCTGGTGGCTGACAACGACGATGCCTGGATCGCGGATCATTGCATCGACCCGCTGGAAGTTCCGGCCGTGCTGTTCACCACCCGGCCGATTCGCGCCAAGGCTCCCAGGCTGAAAGATCTGCCCGTCTCGTTGCTGGAATTATACGGCGTCGCACGCCCGGCACAGATGACCGGGCGCTCGGTTTTCTGACACCATGGTGTCTGACGGGCAAGCGAATGCATGCCCCACCAACGGTAAGGTGGGGCATGCATTCGCTTGCCCAAGTTATGGTTCCAATTATGCTTTCGAAAACCTCGGTCAAACTGAACAAAACCATTTGCGAGCGCGCGCGGGCCGTGGCGAAAGCCGCGGGTTACAGCTCGCTCGAAGAATTCGTGGAACATGCAATCGAAAAGGAGTTAGCCAATCGCGAACAGTCCATGCCGAAAGACGAACTGCTGCGCAAGCTGAAAGGACTTGGCTATCTCGGATGAGATCACTGGCCACGCTGGCTCCTTTGAGCGCACTTTGTGGAGTCGTGACTGCGTTGGTGTTCCGGCGTTTCGCGTCCAGCCACACGCGGCAAACCGTGAACCGCATTCTGGCGCATGTGATGGAACTGCGCCTGTTTCTCGACGAACCCCGGCTCATCAGGAAGGCCCAGCTCGATCTGCTACGCGAGAACCTCCGGCTATTCGGGCAGATTGCAATTCCGAGTCTGATCGCCGCGCCGTTACTTGGGATCGTGATGTGGCAGGCCGACGCGGTTTACGGGCGCGCTCCGCTTCGCGCGGGCGAGGCCCTGGTCGTAACGGCGCACGTCCAGGCTGAGGATTTGAAGGACGTGCGGCTGGAAGCCCCGGCGGGCGTTACAATCGAGACTCCCGGCGTGCGGATTCCACGCTTGCACGAAGTAAGCTGGCGCATCCGGCCCCTGCTGCCGTTCAACGGCCGGCTCCACGTAAGCGCCGTTCCCGAACGGATCGATATTCCATGGCCGCGCGCCACGGTGCTGGGTCTTTCCTGGATCGTTTGGTTCTTCTGCATCTCGTCGATCTCCGCCTTGCTCGCGCCGCGACTTTTGAAACGGCACATTGCCATCCTCGCGGTTTTCATCTGCGCGCACTCGGCAATCGCCGCCGAAAAGACGCCCGTGGTACTCATTTCGATCGACACGCTGCGGGCGGATCATCTCAGCGCATACGGTTACTCCAAGTGCCGAACACCAAATATCGATGCCTTCGCCGATAAGGGAACCTCTTACTTGCGGATCGACTCACAGATCCCATTGACGATGCCTTCGCACACATCGCTGATGACTTCGACTTACCCGTTTGAAAACCAGGTGGAGGAGAATTCCCAAAGCGCGCCACCCGGTGCTGTGACGTTGGCTTCTGTGCTGCATGCTAATGGCTACCGTACCGCTGCGTTCATTGGCAGCGCGATGCTCGACCGGCGTTACGGATTGGATAAGGGGTTCGATCTCTATGACAGTCCGTTTGAAACGGCAGCCGGTGAGATACCGAACCCCTACTCCGCGCGCGTTCGGCGGGATGCCGCGCTGGTGACTCGGGCGGCGCGGCAATGGATCGGCGCCACTCGCGGTGCTCCCGTCTTCGCGTTTCTGCACTTGTACGACCTGCACACGCCGTATTCGCTGCCGCAGGTGGCTGGGCTCACGCCGTCCGTGGCCGGTTATGACGCGGAACTGGGGCACGTCGATCAAGTGCTCGGGCGATTCCGCGACGCGCTTCAGCGCGATGGGTTTTGGGACAAGGCGCTGGTAATTCTGCTGGCGGACCACGGCGAAAGTTTGGGCGATCATGGCGAAACCAGCCACGGCTATTTCATCTACGAAAGCACCATGCACGTACCGCTGATCTTCCACTGGCCGGCGAACCATTCGAAGTTCCCGGCGCGGGTTACTGAATCAGGAGGGCTGATCGACGTAGCTCCGACGATTCTCGACTTCCTACAAATCGACGCGCCGCCTTCGTTCGAAGGAGTAAGTCTGCTGTCCGGGCACAACCCGCGGACGACCTACGCGGAGAGCGTTTACCCGCATGAGGTTTTCGGCTGGGCCGCTTTGCGGTCTCTTCAAACCGGGAACTATAAGTACATCGATGCGCCAAGAGCGGAGTTGTACGATCTATCGAAAGATCTCGCCGAGCGGGTGAACATTCTCCCGGCGCATCCCGCCGAAGCGCGTGCGATGAAGGCGTGGCTCGACGATCTGCTGTCCCAACATGCGCCGAAACCGCGTCCGGCATCGTCCGAGCCATCCGCACACACGCGAGAGGTGCTCGGTTCGCTGGGCTACACAGCGGGCGGAAAACAAGCGGCGCTTACCCAGCCAGCCGATCCAAAAGATAAACTGGCGGAACAGGAAGCCTACGAGCGCGGTCTGACATTCCTCTATTCCGGACGTTACGACCAGGCGATTCTGACGCTGCGGCGAATTGTGACGGAGGACGCCCACAATCTGCCCGCACTGGGCGCGCTGGGCCAGGCGTACCTGCGTTCGGGAAATGCCGCGCGCGCGATCGAGTCATGGCAACAGGCTCTCGAACGCGATCCGGCGTACCGGCCGGCCGCCGAATTCATTGGCGAGTACTGGCTGGCGCGCAAGGATTACGACAAGGCGTGCCGGTTTGTGCCAGCCGCGCCGCCGTGCTTGAAGCGGCAGTAGGCCGCACCTCGCTATCGCTGCAGACCACCGTTCTCAGGCACGCCAGGTTCGTCCAATAACTGCGTGGAGGACGATGGACCCAAGGTCTTCCAATCCTTCAGCGCCCAGACCACCTTCTTATCCGGCGTGACTTCTACCAACTGCACGGCGGTCTCTATCTCGTCCACAGGCAGTCCTCCGGACCAGTTATTTATTAGCGTGTTGCCGTTGGCGAGCCGCGACACTTCCTGGACGGTGAATAGCGGGATTCCGGGCAGATCGTGCTTGTTCATCTCCCAAACCGTCTCGCCGCGCGGATTGACCTCTCGAATATACCCAAATGAATTGCCGCTGATCAACGTGTTGCCGTTCGCCAGCCGCACGGCAGCCCAGGCCGATGGCGCGTCCACCGACCACAGCACCTTTCCGTCGAGCGAATACTCCGCCACCTTGCCAAGATCCATGTGAGCCGCCAGAATCGTGCCGGCCTTAGTCATGCGAATACGACGGAACTGCCCATGGGTCCTCTTTCCATCCTTAGTCGGAAGAATAATCTCCGTCTCGACTTTGTTGGTCGCTTTGACGACAATCAATGCCTTTGCCGGATCTCCGTTTTGCATCAGGAGCACCCGGTCGAGTCCAAGCGGATAGGCGGTGTGAATCTCGGTTCCCTTTGGCGCGTCGTAATCCCACACGATCTTCTTATCGGGAGTAATTTCGCTCGCTCCGTACTGCCGCGAGAAAACAATGTTTCCATTCGACAGCATTGTGCAGTCGCCCAGCTCGCCTCTCCGGTCATTGGTGTACGACCACACCACATGGCCATCGCGAACCAGGTACATCACCTGGTTCTCCACGCTGCGCCCCTGCCACTCTCCGCAATATAGGAACGGGTGTTGAGCGAGGCCGTGCCCCGGAAGCGCAGTGGCCACCTGGCCCCGCGCCAAAGCGCAGCCCATGACGATGAGCGCACACAAGAGATGAACCAATCGTAATTGCATATGTCGTCGCCTTCCTAGCCGCAAACCGTATGTGAAGTCCGGGCAAGCTAAAGCAAGCCTCACCCTACCGGCTGGCGGAAGTGGAAGCCTGCCCGGCCATCGGGAGATATAGTAACTCAATGCCCTTCCCGTTGCGAGGGTCCTTATTGCGGGAGTATTGGCGCGTGCCATCGCTATCCCAGTGCTCGAAGACGCCGAGGCTGGAGACTCTCTTTCCACCCTGCATATATACGGTCCTCGATGGCGGATTCGGAGCTAATGCCATCTCTCGTAAGTAGTCGTCCGCGTTTTCCCGAATCATGATGCGAGGGTGATTCCCATTCTGTGGATCGTTATTGTTCTTGGTCTGAGAGTATAAAATGTCGAGGCCCACCGAATCGATTGCTACGCCGTCCTGCGACGCCAGGACGCTGGACGGCCAGTCCGAATTCTCATACGGCACCACGCGATTGTTGAACGGCGGGTTCGGGAAATGCAGTGGGAACGATTGATGTCTTCTGGCGCAATACAGACCGTCGAGGACATACAGAACGGTCTTGGCTCCCA
>CAZFOP010000306.1:0-5219 GCA_964520085.1 uncultured Solibacteraceae bacterium
GCGTGGTGGGAGTGATGGACCTGGAGAGCGACCGCGTCGGCTACTTCACCGACGATCACGTGCGCACGCTGGCGCTGCTGGCGCCACAGGTGGCATCGAGCGTCGAGAACGCGCGTCTGTACCAGGAGTTGGCCAACCGCGAGCGCCGCATGGAAGAGGACATGGAGGCCGCGCGCGAATTGCAGCGCGTGATGCTGCCGGATGCGGCGCCGGAAATCGAGGGACTGGACGCCATGGTGCGGCTGCGTCCGGCGCGCGGCATCTCCGGCGACATTTACGATATTTTCGAGCTGAACGACGGCAAGACCATCGTCGCTTTCGGCGACGTCAGCGGCAAAGGCGCCGCGGCGGCGCTCTACGGCGGACTGTTGAACGGCCTGTTGCGCACGCTGGCGCCGCGCCGCCGCCGGCCCGCGGAACTGCTCAGGGCGCTCAACGACGCGCTGGGCGAACGCAAGGTGGAGGCGCGCTACGCCACGCTGCTGGTGTTGCTCTGGGATCCGGCGGTGGGACACATGACAATGGCCAATGCCGGCGCTTTACCGCCCATGATCTGCCGCGGCGGCGATATCCTCAATTTGCGCGTGGAAGGCGTTCCGCTGGGGCTGCTCGACGCACGCGAATACGAGGAGGTGGTGTTTCATGCCGTGCCGGGCGACGCCATCGTGCTCTACTCCGATGGCATCACGGATCATTTGAACGCCGCCGGCACCGAATATGGCAAGGGCCGTCTGGCACAGGTTTTGCGCGCCCACTGCGCCGGTTCGGCGGCGGACATGGTGAGCGCGATCTTCCGCGACCAGGACAAATTCTCCACCACCGCCTTCGACGATCAGACCGTTTTTGCGATTAAGGTTCGGGCCGTGCAGAGCTGACGCACAGCGGCAATAATGGAGAAATGATCAGCGCTACCAGCCAGCCGGCCCGATACCAGACACGGTTTTCCGACGGCGAACATCACTGCATTTCCGATGTGCCGGCCGAGAAAGGCGGCCAACATGCCGGCTTCCGGCCGCACGCCTTGCTGGAGGCTGCTCTGGCCAGTTGCGTGAGCATGACGGTCCGGATGTATGCGGATCACCACGCGATTCCGCTGCACTCGGTAACGGCGAAGGTGACGCTGGACCGCAGCCATCCCGACGAGATTGTCTTCCAGTACGAGGTGGATGTGGAGGGCGACCTGACGCCTGCGCAGAAAAACAGGTTGATGCATGCCGCCAGCGCGTGCCCGGTGCGGAAGACGCTATCGAAGAGAATCCGATTCGAGGGCGGCGCGGGTGCGTCCAGTGTCGCCTGACACGAGGCCATTCGGAAGTCCGTCACGCCGGTTCGGGCGGGTGCCACCGACGGACGGCTTTGAGGCGCCGCAGTTGCCAGTCGGCCGAAATCAACAGGTCCACGAGGAGCCGCTCCTCGACGGCCGACGGCTGCCAGCGCCGGTAGTATTGCGCGGTGAGAGCCGCCAGGCTGCGGTCCGCGCCGGCCAGTGACTCACCGAAGTGAATGGCGGTAAGCGGCGTTGACGCCGGTTGACCCTGACATCGCCGATCCGGTTTCCCGCCGTCTCGCCGGGGACTGGTAATGAGAAGAAGGGTGGCCATAGAATCGATTCGATGGTAGCGGGCGAGCGCGACGCGGCTGCGGGCGGTTTGCGGTAACAGGCACACAATAAAAGAAATAAGAGTCCGATATCTTTTGTGACCGGGAAAGACGTGTGGTTCAGGGAGTGAAATCGGAGAACAACGCGCCCACCAGCGGGCGTTGGCAGGCGAAAGCGTGCCCCACCGGCTACAGCAAGTGGGTGTCGGCCCAGGCCAGCATGTCGCGCTGGGCGGCGGTGTCGCCGGGACGGGTTTCGATATCGAGGAAGCGGACCTGGCGGGCGGCGGCGCGGCGTTCTAGCGAGCCGTCGTCACGCGCGCGGACGTTCCGTTCGAGCACCACGTTATATGGCGATGCGGCCAGCGCCTGGTAATCGGCCGGGTCGGTGCACAGGTAAAACGACTGGCTCTGGTCCGGCTGCCGCAGCGAGCACTGCTCGGCCGAAGCGGCCCGATCCGTCACCGAAAGTGCGCTGGCGCCGCTGCCTATCCCGATCAGCAGGCCGCGATCGGGCGGGAACAGCGCGTCGAGCAGCTTTTCACGCTGGCTATCGAGCACAGTGAGCGCCGCGGCGACCTGACCATCCTTCCACGCGGGGTTCAGGCTGCGCAGGCTGGCTTCGGCGCCGGCCCGCGAGAACATGCGGTTGGGATCCAGCTTGCCGCCACCGATTTCGACCTCCCTGGCTGCACCCTCAATCAAGTAGGCGGTCCCGCGCCGCGATTCCATGTGATGCAAGAGCAACTGGCGGGCTGCGTCCTGGCCGCCATCGAGCAGCACGTACCGCCGCGTCGAACGGTGGTTTCGGACGATGCGAAAGCGCACATCCCCCAGCGCGATTTCCTTGGGCCGGAACCAGGGCGTCCACCCTACCAGGGGCCCGGCGACGGAGAGAGCCATGAAGTCCCGCCGCGAATACGGGTTTGCGGTTTTCATTCCAGTTCCTCGTCCTGGCGTTTCTTGTGCTTGACCTTGGCGCGCGCGCTCTTGGGCGGAATCACCGCCGAGGGCGGCACAGGGCCCACGCGTTCCCGCGCGATGGCGCGGACCTCCTTCGGAAGATCAAATCTTTTCTTGCGGGCCAAGCATCCTCCGGACCGCCGCGGCCAGCATGTCCGGGCTGAACGGCTTATGCAGAAACTCCACCCGTCCGGGCACGGCCTTCTCCAAAACGCGCATGTCCACAGGATAACCGCTGTTGACCACCACTTGCAGGCGCGGATTGGCGGCAAGCAGTTCTGGAACCAGATCGTCGATACCGGTTTCCGCCATCCCAGCGTCGAGTACCACCACGGCGAATCGCTCTGGGCTCGCCTTCACATGCTCCCAGGCCTTCGCCACGGTGTTCGCCGCCGTCACGGCGTATCCCAGCCGGCGCAGGTACACGCACATCAGCTTGAGCAGCGTGCCCTCATCGTCGACAAGTAGAACTTCGCCCGCAGCTTGGCTCATGCGCCGTAATTGATATTATCACCCTATGAAATTTTATACAGAGTATCTTACATTTAAAACAGCGAAACACCGTGAATATTTGAACATCACGCCGCAGATCGAGACCGCGCTGCGTAAGAGTGGAATCCAGGAGGGAATGATCCTGGTCTCCGCCATGCATATCACGGCTGGCGTGTGGGTGAACGACGCCGAGGATGGGCTGATCGCCGACATCGACGAGTGGCTGGAGAGCCTGGCGCCATTTCGTCAGGACTACCGCCATCACCGAACTGGCGAAACTAATGGCGATTCCCATTTGAAAAGCCTGCTGGTGCACCACCAGGTGATGGTGCCCGTAACCAAAGGCAAGCTGGATTTCGGCCCCTGGCAGCAGGTCTATTACGCCGAATTCGATGGCCGGCGCGCCAAGCGGGTGATTCTCAAGGTAATGGGGGAATAAAGGCAATCACCCAAAATTGGCATTTTGGGCCGGAAAAGCTGGTAACTAGGCTGCCTAACCGGAGTCTAAACAAATGATGATACGCACACTGTTCTGCCTGCTGGTGGGTGCGGCTCTAGCCGTGTCCGCGGAATTACCGGTCACCCAGGTGGTGCTTTACAAGCACGGGCTGGGGTTCTTCGAGCGCGCGGGCACGTTGGGGCCCGGCGAATCGGCGCGTCTGGATTTCGACGCGGCAGAGATGAACGACGTTTTGAAATCGCTGACGATCGACGAGCGCGGCGGAAAGATTGCGGGCTTGCGCTACGATTCCTTCGACCCGTTGAGCCACACGCTGGCGCAGTTTCCGTTTCAAATTGGCGGCGCGCAACCGCTGAGCGCCATGCTCGACCAGTTGAAGGGGGCGCGGATCGAGCTCAAGTTCGGCAACGACACGGTGAGCGGGGTAATCGTCAACGCGCGGGAAATCGCGGCCACCGAGAATCAGCCGACGCGCGAGCAGTTGACGCTGCTGATGGATTCGGGCGACCTGCGCAACCTGGACCTGGGCGCGGCGGCCGGCATCCGTTTCGCCGAGCTGGAACTGCAAAAGCAATTCCGCGATTATTTGGCGGCGCTCGCCACGGCGCGGTCAAAGGAGCGGCGGAGCGTGTATATCGATTCCAACGACTCGAAGGAGCGGCAGGTGACGGCCAGCTATATGGTGCCGGCGCCGGTCTGGAAATCGAGCTACCGGCTGATCCTGCCGGAAACGGGGAAGCCGGTGCTGGAGGGATGGGCCATCGTGGATAACACGACTAGCGAGGATTGGACGAAGGTGAGCCTCTCGCTGGTTTCAGGGCGGCCGATTTCGTTTATCAGCCAACTGTATGCGCCGCGCTACGTCGGCCGGCAGACGGCGGAATTGCCCGAAGACGCGGCGGCGCAGCCGGTGCTGCATGGGGGAGCGTACGTGACGGATGAAGAGAACAAGCTCGGCGTCGGCAGCGTCGGTGGCTCGGTTCCCGGCTCGGGCGGCGGGGTGGTGGGGGGAATCCTGGGGGGCGTGCCGGCGGCAGCGAACAGGCAGTTCTCGGCAGCTCGCCTCCACGCCGCTAAGACGCTCGAAGCGGAGGCGCCTCCCCCGCCTCCGCCGCCCATGGCTTCTCCCAGCTCCATTGTCGCCGGAGCTTCCGCCGATGCGGTGGGCGAGTTGTTCGAATATCGCATCGCGCAGCCGGTGACCATCAAGAAGAACGAATCGGCCATGCTGCCGTTTCTGCAAGACGCCATCGAGTCGCGCAAGCTGCTGATCTGGTCGGACCGCTCCTCCGAGCATCCCACCAACGCTGCGGAGTTGACCAATACTACCGGCAAGGTGCTGGATGGCGGGCCGGTCACCGTCTACGACGGCGGCGCGTACGGCGGCGAAGCGCTGATGGAAACGCTGAAGGCCGGCGACAAGCGGCTGATTAGTTACGCGGTGGACCTGGGGACGCGCATCACGACCGCGTTCGACAGCAAGCAGGAGGTGGTGCGCGAGATTCACCTGAACCGCGGCATCCTCACCATCAAGTCCGCCACGGAAGAAACCGCGACCTACACGGCGCGCAACGTGGATCAGAAGGCCAAGACGCTCATCATCGAACATCCGCTGCGCGCCGGCTATACGCTCCTGAACCAGAAGCCGATGGAGAAGACCGCGGAAAACTACCGCTTTGAAGTGCCGCTGGCGGCCGGGGCCACC
>CAZFOP010000307.1:0-5201 GCA_964520085.1 uncultured Solibacteraceae bacterium
ACCACAACGTCCTCGGCGGATTCCTCGACCTCCGCCCCGCCGTCTTCGCCGCCGGTTCCGGCAGCACCAGCTTCCGCAACTTCCGCTACTGGCCTGAAGCGAAGGTGCCGGCATAACGGCTCCGCCGCTTCTTGTTCACCGCTGCCCTGCGCGCCGGCACAAGCCACCCAATAGCAAATACGTGTCGAGAAGAGTCTCCGCGGGGCACGCATGAGTGCGCAATACCATTCAGTTATTCCGGTACCGGACACATGCGTGAATCGTGGGGCGGACGCCCGCGTCGCCGTTGTTCGAGAAACAAGTGGCGTTGCGGATGAGTGCGTGCACGATGTGAGCCGTCGGGATGGGACGCAGGGATGGGAGAAAACGCTGGCTTGATTTGGGCCGGCAAGGAATCCGGCCGGGAGCAAAAAAAACGGGCAAGCCCCCAACTGCAGGCTTGCCCGTAGGGGAGTTACTTAACTTAGAACCGCAGGTATCCGCCCACCTGCAACTGCCGCTGCGTGGAAGCCGTGCCGGTGATCACCGCGAAGTTGTTGTAGTTCGTGGTGCCATCCGACCTGGTGAGCCAGCAGCACGTGGTGTTGGGATTGGAGAACGTCGGCGTGTTGGTGATGTTAAACCCCTCGCCGCGCAACTGGAAGGTGACTTTGCCTTCCTTGAAGCTGAACAGGCGGGAGATGTTCGCATCCAGGTTGAAGAGGCCCGGGCCGATCAGGATGTCCCTGCCGGTAGAACCGAGCACGCCGTTGGGCGGGTTGGCGAACGACGACCCGTCGAAATACGGAGTAGCGGCATCGTGGCCACCCAGAATCTTGACGACCGGGTTGATCTGGTTCGCGGAATCGCTTTGGCCGGGGGCATTCAACGCCGAGCTGGTGCCGACAGAGAACGGCAAGCCGCTGTAACGGCTCAAATTGCCGCCGATCTGCCACCCGCCTATGATCGCCGCCGCCGCACCATGGTTGAGGTACTTGTGCCCATGGCCGATTGGGAACTGGTAGACATAGAAGGCCTGGAACATCTGCGTCCGGTTGAAACCGGAGAGCTGCTTGTCCAGGCTGGTGGACAGCGGGGCGACGCGGTACGTCGAGGCGTCGCCGTTGTCGCCATTGGCGGCATCGATGGCCTTGGAATACGTGTAGTTGAGGCCAAAGATCGAGCTTCCGATACTCTTCCGCAACTGGCTCTGCAAGGCGTTGTACGTCATGTCGCCCCACGGTTCGTAGTCGTTGATGCTGCTGCCACCGTTGTATTGGGAGAGCAGGGCGCCGGCGTTCCCGCCATTCGCAGGAGCGCCGTTGATGTTGACCGCCTGGATAGTATGAACGCCATGCGTCCCCACGTACCCGATTTGGAACACGGTGGTCGGAGTGATCTCGTGCTGGACGAACAGATTCCAGGCCTGGTAGTAGCCCCGGTTCATGTCCGCGGGGAACGTGGCCCCGATGTTGCCCGGCAGGTACGTGCTGGCAGAGGGGGTGGTCGACGACTTGAAAATGCCGCCCGAGACGTTGGGGAAGTTGGGCGTGGGGATGCCGTCCGCCAGCGTTACCTGGCTGGCTCCGTCGGAATTGGCGACGGCACTATAGTTGACGAACTGGTAAGTGTTGGCCGGGGTGTAATCCTGGTTGATGATGGCCGGGAACGCATTGCGCTGGTTGCGCATGTTATCCGGATCGACGGTAATGCCGTATCCGGAGCGCACGACGGTCTTGGCGCCCAAGCGATATGCCGCTCCGAAACGCGGAGCGAAGTTCCTCTTGTTGGCTGTGGCGCCGGCATCCCAGGGTACGCCGCCCTCTCCGCCGATCAGGACTTCGCCGTCCGACGGATCGAAGCGAACCGCACCGTAGATGGCGTGGGAGAAGATCGGGTAATATTCCCACCGGATGCCATAGCTGATGGTGAGGTTCTTCGTCGCCTGCCATTGGTCGCGCGCGTACAAGGACCAGGTGGAGAAGCGAAGGGAGTTCGGATTCTGCACCTGGGTGACCTTGCCGGTGTGAGAAGGATCGCCCAGCAGGAACTGCGCCCAGGAGTTGTACGGGTTAGTGATGGGGAATGGGCCGCCTTTGTCCGCGGTCAGCGAACCGTCAAATGCGAAACTGCCGCGCGCCGTGCCGAACGTTCCGCCCTGCGGCTGGAAGTGGTTGAGCGCGTACTTATCGTATTCGAAACCAAAGCGCAGGTTGTGAGAGCCCTTGATCTTGGTCAGGTTGATGGCGGTGGTGTACTGGTTGTCGCGGAACTTGAACGGGCTGCCGGTGTTGGTATTGCCCATGTTGGCCATACCGGTGACCTGGAATGCCGGAATGCCCTGATAATCCGTGCCGACCCCGTTGGTGCCAGGAATCTTCAGCACTTGGGTTCCAAAGTCGCCGACCCCCTCATCGCCGTTGGCTCCAATGCTTTGCCGTGTGTAGCCGAGGTTGAAGTCCAACAGGAGCGTTGGGGAAAGAGTATCGGTGAAACCGGTTGCGGTGGTCTGCACCAGGCCGCCGGCGTTGATGGGGTTGCCTCCGCCAAAAACGTCGCCTTCGGCCGGCCCGAGGACGAACGGGGCAACGATGTCCAGCGGCGAAAAGCTGTAGCGGCCCCAAATCATCTCCTTATCGTTGGGATTGTAGTTGACCTTGTAGTCCCAGCTATTGCGATTGTATTGGGTCCCGCCGTAGGCGTCATAGTTGCTCGTGAATTGGTTGGGCCTGGTCAGCGTGGCAGGCAACAGGGACACCATCTTCGCGGAGATCGGCGAGATCCGGCTCTGCGGAATGATGCCCCCGGCGAACGGAGTGCGGTTGGTGCCATCCGCATTGCCGGTCAGCGGATCGTAGATGAGGGCGGCCCCCGGGGTGGCGCTGAAGTCCCCGCCGCGCAGGGCCGTGGTGGCCAGCGACAGGTTGGGATCGGCCGAGTACGCCCGGCGCTTGGTGCCCATGAAGTCGAGGAAGAAGAACAGCTTGTTCTTGCCGTTTACCACTTTGGGAATATAGATCGGGCCGCCCAGAGCGAACCCGTAGTTGTTGAAGATGTTCTTGCCCAGCCTGCCGGGGTGGGAGAAGTAGTTGTTCACCGCCTCGAGCTTCTGGTTCTGATTGTTCTCGTACACCACGCCGTGCAGATTGTTGGTGCCCGTCTTGATGGTGACGTTGGTCGCAATACCACCCGCGGCGCCCTGCTCGGCGTCGAAGGCATTGGTATTAATATCGACGGTCTGGATCGCTTCCGGCGGAGGCACGTAGGCGACGTTTACGGGCAACCACGGATACGAAATCGCGGCCCCGTCCATCCTCGTGCTGTTGCCGGTGGAGGAAACGCCGTTCATGAATATCGTAACCGCGCGCATCGGGTTGCCGGCTTCGGAATTGGCTTCCGGACTGGCGATGACGCCCGCGCCGGGAACCAGGAACTCCAGGCGCTGGTAGTTCTTGCCTTCGCCGCCGGTAGCCGGCAGCTCGGCGATTTCCTGCGATGTGACTTGGGCCTCGATATCGGCTTTGTCGGCCTGCAGTACCACCGCGTCGGCTCGAACTTCCACCGTCGACTTCGTCTGCGAAATCTGGAGCTGCACGTCTACACGCCGCACCTCCGTGTTACTCACCTGCACGTCGGACTCGACGAAAGTCGCGAACGCGTTCGAGGAAACCGAAACCTTGTACAGCCCCGCTTGGATGTTGCTGAAACGGTAAAGGCCGTGTTCGTCCGTAGCGGTCTCGACATGCACTCCCGTGCCTGTATTGAGCGCCTCGACTTTGGCGCCAGCTATCGCGGCGCCGGTGGGATCGGTCACGTTTCCAGTGAGCGACCCGTAAAGAACCTGCGCGTGCACCGCGCAGGGCAGCAAAAGAACGACAAGCGCCAATGCCAAACCCAGCGAAATCCATCGCTGGTTCTGCCGCGCCGGCCTCCCGTTTGCACGATCTTGCAAAATGGATGTTTTCATTCGACCCCCAAACATTTCTAAAACTCCCTGCTCAGCCAGTCGCCCAACCCCGTTTGTTCCTGGCTGGACCCGAAACGCGAACGATCAGAGCAAGCTGCCCAACCATAGATTCGTCGCACGCACTGGATGTTAGCGGCTTGGACGGCCGCTCAGGGCACACTCCCTTGGTTGATTTTGTTGCAATCTCGAACAAATTATCCAACATTTGGAGTCCCAGATCAAGTTCTGATTTGGGTTTTCCGGTCCGAAATGTCAGAAAAGTTAACCAACCGGCGAAACTGGCTGGCATTTCACGGGCGGGTGGAGGGTCCGATTCCGCTGGAGTATCAGATTAAGGTCCAAATTGGGTTTTCCGGTCCGAAATGTCGAAAAGTTAACCAGCCGGCGACACTGGCTGGTATTTCAGGGGCGGGTGGAGGGTCCGATTCTGCTTCTCATACTGGTCGGGTTAAAGAACGGAATAGGGACAAATCCTGCCCCTCGGCGACATCAACGCCGGGGCCGCTCAGACCCTGGCCTTCTTTTCTCGCGTGGGGGCTGGCAAGACGCCGCTTCTTCGCGCGAATCGGCTTTTGCCATCACGGACTCTACCCATTCCAGCTTCGCGTTCCAAGCCCATCGTTCACGGCCGGCCGCAGAGGCGTGCCTTAGCGGGCCGCGCGCGCTTCACCCACAACAGCGTCGAACGCCGATTTGGGCTTTCCGTCGCGATCGAACAACAGAGGATAGTTGGTCCTGCCCGCGGCCGGAAAGTTGTTCAGCCAGGATCCGCGGTCGGTGACGCCCCAGAAAGTCACCCGTGCGATGGCGTCGCGGTGTTTCAGGAAGACGCCGAACAATGCCGCGTAGCGATCGGCCAACGCCTGTTGCACGGGAGCCGGCAAGCCTGCGACGTAGGGGTTGGCATTGGCGCCGCCCTCGGCCTTGGCGGAGACATCGGCGGTATGGGTCCGCGTGACCTGGGGCAACACATCCACGTCGAGCTCGGTGATGTTCACCTTGACGCCAAGCGCACGGAACGCAGCAATGGTCGAATCCACGACTGCGACGTCCGGCCAGTCCATGTGGTAATGCCCTTGCAGGCCGACGGCCGCGACCGGAATGCTCTGGGCCAGCAGTCTCCGAATCAGTTCGACGCCGCCTTTGCGCTTGGCTTCGTTTTCGAGCGAGTATTCGTTATAGTACAACTCGGCCTTGGGGTCGGCTTCGTGCGCGTATTCGAACGCCTTGGCGATGTAGTCGTCGCCGATGATGC
>CAZFOP010000308.1:0-5192 GCA_964520085.1 uncultured Solibacteraceae bacterium
CCTGCGTCATTCGGGTGTTTGATCACATGCAAGTCCTCTTCGAAGACCCGCATCTAACTCCCATCGGCGAGAAGGTCGAAGCTGGCGAGCGGCTCTCCTTCGACGACGGCGTCGCACTCTATCGCACCACGGACATCCTGGCCGTCGGCTATCTAGCCAACTTAGTCCGCGAACGCCTGCATGGCAACACCACGTATTTCAACGTCAACCGCCATATCAATCCGACCGATGTCTGCGTCGCCAGTTGCCGCCTCTGCGCGTTCGGTAAGCGCGTGCGCGATCCGAAAGCCTATACTATGTCGCTTGAAGAAGTCTGGCAGCGCGCGGGCGAAGGCTACACCGAAGCCGTCACCGAGTTCCACATCGTCGGTGGCCTGCACCCCGAGTTGACTCTCGACTGGTATTGCGAAATGCTGCGCGGCCTCAAGACGCGCTTCCCCAGCGTGCATCTGAAGGCACTCACCATGGTCGAGATTGCCTACCTCGCGCGCCGCACCAAGATTGGCGTTCGCGAAACTCTGGAGCGCCTGCGCAACGCGGGTTTGGATTCGCTCCCCGGCGGAGGCGCGGAGATCTTCGCGCCAGCCGTACGCCGCATCATCTGCGATCACAAAATCGATGGCGACGATTGGCTGGAAACCGCGCGCGCCGCTCACCAGCTCGGTCTTCGCTCCAATTGCACCATGTTGTACGGGCACATTGAAAATGATGCGGACCGCGTCGATCACTTAGTCAAGCTGCGCGCGTTGCAAGAGGAAACCGGCGGCTTCGTCACCTTCATCCCGCTGGCCTTCCATCCCGATAACACGCCGCTCCAGCACATTGCCGGCACCACCGGCTTCGACGACATCCGCAACATCGCCGTGGCCCGCCTGATGCTCGACAACATCCCCCACATCAAGGCCTATTGGGTGATGATGACCCCGCGTATGGCGCAGATCGCCCTCCGCTTCGGCGCCGACGATATCGACGGCACCATCGTCGAAGAGCGCATCTATCACGACGCCGGGGCCACCACCAGCCAGGGCCTGCGCCGCGCCGAGCTATTGCAGCTCATCCGCAAAGCCGGCCGCACCCCAGTCGAACGCGACACCCTCTACCGCCCCGTTCAGCGCACCGAATCCGCGTTCACCGTTCTGGTGTAAGTGGGGCAGGTCCCCGACCACAGATGTCCAAGATATCCTTAGGGGGCCAGATTCGGCCTCTGTAAGCGTTGGGGATAGCTATGCCCGCAGCGGTGTTCGCCCGAGGAGGTTGGAGGGCGAAACCGGCAAGTGTTACTCGCGTTCCTGGATTGTGCTGTCTAAATCGTCTGGCTGGGTCGCGCTCTCCGTCGCGATTCTGGAAGTGCTTCGCCCGGCATTGCGTTGCTTGCTGTCCCACATCTCAAAACGTCAGCACCAGTTGTTCCTCCGCGGAGCCAGTGCAGGTGGAGGCTGGAAGGGATCATCCAGCCATTCATACAGATCGCAATACACGAACAACTGGTACCGCTGCAGGGCCGCCAGATCGGCAAGGACCAGCCAAACCGGGCACGCCATTGGAGGCATTTCAGGATCAGCATGGCGATCAGCGCGGTCCACATCTGGGTTTTCAGGGCGTTAAATTCCGCGTCATGCCACGACAGAGAGTTGCCCGCGGCGCCGGCACTGATAGTCCGTCCATGCCGCTAAGGCGAATCTGGCAGACCTAATGCATGCCTAAATGGAGTCTCTTGTGGCTGCTATAATCCCGTTGTATGCAAACTAGACTTCTGTCGGCTTGGCGAAGATCCCCAGAAGATCTCGACTTTCAAGAGCCCGATACGTGGTACAAGGGAGAATATTGTCACAAGTTCCCGTATGGTCGGCCAGCCACCGTCGAGGACGTCTTATACGGGTGGACACCGCAACAGAAGATAATCCGTGCGGACACGAAGGTTCTGGCATTTGGCAGCTGTTTCGCGGAATACTTCGTCAGATTCCTGGTACGCCACGGATACAATCGTTGGCTGCTTCCCGTTGAGCGGCATTCCCATTCGGAAGAAAACCTATTACTGGCACTCCCGGTAACCTTTGAGAACATCTTCGTGATTGTCCAGCAGCTTCGGTGGGCTTTCAACGAATTCACACCGAAGACCAAACTCTGGTTCACCAAGGATAAGCGGCTCTTCGAAGCCACCGAGGAACGCCGGGAGAAGGTGCGCCGCAGTTTCCATGAGGGCGACGTCTTCGTGATTACGCTCGGCCTTTCGGAAGTCTGGTTCGACCAGATCGAAGACGAACCGATGTGGAGAACCATTCCGACGCAGGCGTACGAGCCGGGCCGGCACGTCTGCAGGCCGGCGACCGTGGCGGAGACGCTGGCATGCTTCCGCGAACTAGACGGCCTGATCGATAAGTTTCTGCCCGGGAAACGGATTATCTTTACACTTTCTCCAATTCCACTGATCGCCACGTTTCGCGACCAGTCGGCGGTTACGGCCAATCAAGTGTCAAAGGCCATACTGAGGGCCGCACTCGACGAGTTTATCGGCGATCGTTCAGTGGAGCGCAAATCGCGCTACCATTACTTTCCTTCCTATGAGATCGTCTTTCATCTGTTTGACCACCCGTTTCTGCCAGACCACCGGCACATTCGACCGGAGGTAGCTGAAGCCGTATTGGATATCTTCAGCAGCCTGTACACAGACCTGCCGGTAGGGGAGATTCGGACTCCCGCGAGAAACTCGCATGTGAAGTCATTGGAGAAGATGGTCCGCGGTTTGGAGCTCGAACTCGAACAGAAGGAACGTGTCATCCGCGAACTCGATCAAGCCGCGCGGGAGCGTTTGGCCCTGATCAACCAACTGACCGGTCACCACGAGCCGCGGCAAATGCCGGAGAGTCCTGTTGTGCCGTCATCAGACGAGATTACTGGGCCGGGTTTAACTTATTTTTCCTCGCCTCACTATCAGGAGCACAATCGCGCGCGTCTGGATCACATCCAAAGCCTGGGCCTTCCTATAGACGAAAGCCGTGTTCTTGAATTAGGATCGGGCCCCGGCGATCACACCGGATTCTATGTCGAGCGCCGGTGCGATGTCGTTTCAGTGGATGCTCGAAAGGAATGCCTGGACGTTCTGGCTCAACGCTTTCCCAGTGTTCGCACAATGCAATGCGACCTCAACGATCCCAGCCCTTTGCGCGAACTTGGGTCCTTCGATGTCGTTCACTGCTGCGGCATTCTTTACCATCTGGAACGGCCAGAGGCGCTTTTGCAATATATGGGTGAGGCGTGCAGAGGTTTTGCGATTGTCGAGACTTGTGTGAGTGCGGCAACAGATTTCGGCGTCGAACTCGTGGATGAAATTCGCGAGGATTACACGCAGTCGTCTACCGGACGCGCGTGTCGTCCGGCACGTCGTTGGGTGTTTGACACGCTGGGCCGCTATTTTCCGTTCGTGTACCACACAAGGACCCAGCCCTCTCATGCTGAGTTTCCGACCGACTGGAATGACCTCGAGGGCGCGCCGAAGTTGGTCCGTTCGGTTTTTGTCGCGTCAAAGCGGCCATTGGAATTGGCGACGTTGAGCCCGACGCTGCTGACTGTGCAGGAGCGGCTAGAGTAGGCCCGCTCAATCTTGCGTCTCGCGGGAGGCGTGACTTCGATGTGGAAATATCTGGAATACGTGGAGGATTATCGCAGGCAGTTGGTGGGCCGAAGGGATAGCCGGTATATGGACTATCCCTTTGTGGTCTCCTTTGAAACCCTCACTCTATGCAACGCGATCTGCGATTTTTGCCCCTACCCGAGTCTGACCCGCAAGGGGACAATGATGAGCGATTCTTTAATTGCCAAGATCGTCGATGAATGCCGCTCGATTCCCGGCGACCTGCCACTGGAGATTGTTCCACTTCGAGTCAACGAACCATTTCTCGACAAGAGGATTTTCGAGATCTGCCGGCATATTGGTGAAGCATTGCCAAACGCAGCCGTTAAACTGTTCTCGAATGGGTCGCCCTTGAATTCGGCGAACCTTCTAAAGCTCGCCGAGTTGAGGAATCTGGAGTTACTTGTGATTTCTCTTCACGATCACCGGCCGGAAGTCTATGAGCGGGTGATGGGCCTTCCTCTGGCGCGAACACTCCGGAATCTAGATGCGCTGCATGAGTTAAAAGCTGCCGGCACGATTGCGGTCCGAATCGAGATCAGCAGGGTCGGCGATGGCTCCAGCTTCGACGAGGAGTTCTGCCGTTGGGGAAGAGAAAGATTTCCGTTGTTCACGGTCTATTCCACTGCGAGAGCCAATTGGATGGGCGCCGTAAATACATTGGTTTCCCCTGTTCCGCAAGTTGGCTGCGGCCAATGGTTCAATCTCAACATCTTGGCGGACGGCAAGGTGGCCTTCTGCTGCATCGATTCGGAAGGACGATTTGGGGCTGGGAACGCAAAGGAAGAGCACATCCTTGAGCTTTACAATCGTCCTGCACGCCGCCGGCTTCGTGAGGCATTGCGAACCCGTTCGGAAATTGCGGAATGTGGCGGCTGCTCGCTACTTGCCTGAGTGGTCGCATGAGGAATGCGACGGCCTCTGACTTCGCCTCAATCCTTCGTTCATGATCGTCGGTCGAGTTTGCGACGCCAGGGTGCTCTGTTCGAGTCGAAGGTGCCGTCGCTCACTCCCGTTGTCTCCTTTTGGACCTTCTTCTCGCTCTCGCGAGAGCTTCGCTGCTCTCCTGAAGTGACCCAGTACTGTTCGATTGAGGGGCGCTTACCGTCCTCATCCCGCTGCTACGCCTGGCCGATAACATGGTGCGCGGGCCCGAGCAGCGCATCCAATCCCTGACCTGCCGTGCGCAGAACGGCGAGGTGACGCTGCTGGTTCACTCGACCGGCGATATCGACCTGGAACAATGGGGCGCCGAACGTGCCGCCGGCGCCTTTCAGCAAGTCTTCAACCGCACCCTGTCGCTCGTCCGCGCACGATAATCCCGTGGGGCCGGTCCCCGCGGCTGCCTGGTGGGGCAGGTTTCAACCTGCCAACCGGGCGAAGCCCGGAAAGGTTTTTGTTGGTCACTCCCCGCCCAGTCACGGCCATTCGTCCCCACTAACTCAATCACTTAGCCCCAAATCCCTTGACACACGCCTCATACTGGAATTGGGACTGTGGCGCCAGGCTCCGCTGCTAGTTCTTATCCCTGGCCAGGGAACGTTGCATTCAGTTGGTACTG
>CAZFOP010000309.1:0-5170 GCA_964520085.1 uncultured Solibacteraceae bacterium
GGAAGAGCGCAGCACCATCAATCGCGCCGTCTCCCTGATGTTCATCGCGCAAAATCTCGAGCGCATCGCCGACCATTCGACCAACATCGCCGAGGACGTCCTCTTCGCCGTCAAAGGCATCGACGTCCGCCACCACGCGGAAACGGTGGAATAGTCATTGCAATTCAGCCGTGGCGCAGACTGTCGAGTCTGCAGAGCGGTTCTCCAATGGAGTCAAATCCGCCGGTGACAGAGCTAGCGGCCAAGCTCACCGCGAGCGCCGTGCGCCTGCTCCCTGGGAGGGATCTCTACGTCGGCCATTTGCGCACGCTTCCGTACGGCCGGTGGGTCAAATCGGGAAGATTGCACTTGCCGCGTGGTTTCCCCCTGGTGGACATCATGGTGAGGTACCCGGGCGGGTGTAGCGATTCCGAGAAGCACATGGTTCAGCAGCACGCTCGGGTCACGATGAACGCAATGATCGAGATGGATAATGCCCAGCGAACGTGGCCTAGGGATTTTTGGCGCCACAACCATGAGGTAGTGCAGTGTTCCCCCCACGGCTACGTCCTGAATCCCGGGAAGACAATTGACGAGGCCACCAGGAAAGCCGTTTTAGAAGCCTCCACCGCCAACGCGGGGATTGCGTTCGAGTACCTCCAAAATCTATCCGCCGCGTACCTTTGCGAGTTGTACGAACCAGAGCGCGACGAAATCCTGCTCGGCCTCTTCTCGCGTCTGACACGTTTATATTGGAGTCTCGAAGCCGAATTCCAGGCCGCCGTGATCCGCCCCGCCGCCGTCAGCGGAGTGCTGACTGGCGCGGCGGCACAGAACAGTCCGCAATACAAAGCGGTGATCGAGTTCCTGGAAGCCTCCCGGAAGAAGGACCTCGACGCCATCATCAACTGCGTGGATCCGCAGTCCCGCGAAACGATGGCGGAGATGTTCAAGAGCAACAAAGCGGAGGCGCTCAACATGTTTGCCAGCATGGCCGCCGAAGCCGCCGCCATGAAACTGAACAAAGTGACCGTCCGCGGCAACTCCGCCGAGATCGATTTCGGCGATGGCAAACCCGCCTCGGAACCGAAGCAGAGTCTGCGCGTGGTGCTGGTTAAGGGCGAGTGGAAGATCGCGCAGTAAGAGCGCTGAAACCAGCGCAAGAGCGGTTTCTGTGCCAACGCCGCTGCCTGTCTGCGGATGAACCCCCAACAGGTAATATCGTACCAATAATGGGTAATCAGGCCGAGTAGCTGCCGTTCCCTCGGAGCGTTTCGGTTGGTTCACCTTTTTCCCCGCCCAGGAAACTTTTTCGCTGGCCGCGACATTACACAAGTAGAAGCATGACTAGCGATGAGTCCCTTATGCTGGAATTCCAGCGCGGATCGCGTGATGCGTTCGATGAGCTATTTGCGCGCTACCGCCATGCACTCTACGGCTATTTCCGGCGGCGCCTCGCCGACCGCGGGCGTGCCGAGGATCTGACCCAGGAGACCTTCCTCGCGGTCCTCCGCGCAGTCGAGCGCTACCAACCGCGCGCCCTCGTCCGGACATACCTGTATGGAATCGCGATTAAGCTGCTCAGCGCGGAACGGCGTAAGCTGGCACGCGCCGACGTTCGGGCAGAGCCGGCCAATGAAGACCGGTCCGACGAAACTCTGTGGGTGCGGCAGGCGCTGGACCGCCTGGACCCCGTCGAGCGCGAGATTCTGATGCTGCGGGAATATGAGCAACTCAGCTATGCGGAAATTGCCGATCTTCTGCGCGTTCCGCTGAACACGGTCAGGACGAGGCTGTTCCGATCTCGCATGGCACTGAAGAGCCACCTGGAGCCGGTGAACAATGAGGCTTGAGATGCACCCGATCGAATCCGAAGAGTTGATGGCTTACCTGGACGGCGAGCTGCCGCAGCAGCGAGCTTCCGAAGCGGCCCAGCACCTGTCGGACTGCCGCGAATGTCAGGCTGTTGCGGCCGACATGCAGCGCGTGTCGCGGAAGCTGGTGGAATGGCAGATAGAGGAGCCCAGTCCGAGCGTGGAACGCATCGTAAATTCCGCGCAACCGCCGAAGCGAGTCCGCTCAGCCTGGAGACGGAGCGCACCCTGGCTGGCGGGACTGGCCGCTGCGGGCATTGCGATGGTTCTGTTGGTGCCGTCGAATCAACACGCTAACCGGATGCGCGCTGTGCCGGCCGTGTCAGTGGCTGTGGAGCCACGACTGCTAAGGGACTACGGCACTCGGCTCAAGGCGGAGCTTAAGGAGGAGGCGAGGCCCTCCCTTCCGGACACCAATTTTTCCGCTTTTTCCACAGTGCCTGCTGCGCAGACGATGGCGCAGGGCGTTGTCACTGCCGCGGAACAGCCTCGCATAGGGGACACCCTTGTCATCCGCACCGCGCAAATCACGCTGATCACCGGCGACTTCGCCAAGGTGCGCGCAACGCTGGAAGACATCCTGAAGCGTCACGGAGGCCATGTCGGCAACCTGACTATCGCCGCTCCAGCCGATTCGGGACAGACGTTGCAGGCCACTTTGCGCGTGCCCGCTTCTCAACTCGACGCGGCGATGGCAGAAATCCGCCGTCTGGGCCGCGTCGAAAACGAGCAGCAGGGCGGCGAGGAAGCAACCCAGCAGATGGTCGATCTGGAGGCTCGCCTGACTAACGCTCGCAACACTGAGCGGCGGCTGTCCGATATTCTGAACCGCACTACGGGGAAAATCGCGGACGTTCTGGCCGTCGAAAACGAAATCGACCGCGTCCGCGGCGAAATCGAGCGTATGGAAGCCGAGCGCAAGAACCTTGGCGACCGCATCAGCTTCGCTACCCTCGATGTGCGCGTCAATGAGGAGTACAAAGCCCACCTGGCGGTGGCTGCACCCTCTACGTTCGGCCTGCTGCGCAATGCAGCGGTGGATGGTTATCGGAACGTGGCCGACAGCCTTACCAACGTCGTGACCTTCCTGCTATCTTACGGCCCAGTCCTTGTGGTGTGGATGGCGCTGCTATTCTTCCCGGTGCGCTACGCCTGGCAAAGACTTCGTAAGGTGAGGACTCACAAGCTGACTGAGGAGCACCGGTGAATACGCACCCTCACCGCGCTTCGAGGTTATATCCCTCCCACCGCGCTACCACGGCGCTGGCGAGACAGTTGCCAAGGACGTTGATTGAGGTGCGCGCCATGTCTAGCAGCGCGTCGACGCCCAGCAGGACGGCGATGCCTTCCATGGGTAAGTGGAACGTGGCGAGGGTTCCGGTGAGGATGACGATGGCGGCGCGCGGCACGCCGGCTACGCCTTTGCTGGTCAGCATCAGGGTCAGCATGATTACCAGTTGCTGGCTGAGCGAAAGATGGATGCCGGCTCCCTGCGCCACGAAGATCGCCGCAATCGAAAGGTACAGCGTGCTGCCGTCCAGGTTGAAACTGTAGCCGGTGGGAATCACGAAGCCCACGATGTGCTTGGGCACGCCGAACTCTTCCATGTTTTCGAGCGCCAGCGGGAGTGCGGCTTCGCTCGACGCGGTGGAAAAGGCGATGAGGAACGGCTGCCGCACGGCGCGATAAAAGCGGACGGGCGGGATGCGAAACAGAATCACCACCGGAACCAGCACCAGCAGCACGAACAGCGCCGCGGTGATATACATGGTGCCGATCAGCTTGCCGAGGCCGAACAGCACGCCAAGGCCCTTGGAACCTACCGTGACCGCGATGGCCGCGCCCACTCCGAACGGCGCCAGGTACATCACATACTTGGTGTAGCGGAACATCACTTCCGAGAGCGACGCGCAAAACTCGACCACCGGCCGCGACTTCGCCCCGATAGCAGCGCAGGCGGCTCCGAACAGGAACGCGAAGACGACCACCTGCAGCACGTCATTGCGCGCCATGGCGTCGATGATGCTGGCCGGGAAAACGTGCTCCAGAATGCCGCCCGGAGTGGCTGGCGCCTGCGCGGAGTACTGCTCCGTGGCGCCCGCAGTCATCGGCACGCCTTCGCCCGGCCGCGCCAGGTTCACTGCCGCCAGGCCCAGGAACAAGGCAAGCGTGGTGACGATTTCAAAGTAGACGATGGCCTTGACGCCGACCCGCCCCATCCGCTTCAAATCGCCCGCGCCGGCGATGCCGGCCACCAGCGTCGCGAAGATCAGCGGCGCGATGATGGAACGAATTAAGCGCAGAAAGACGTTGCTGACGGGCGCCAGTTGCCGGGCAAACGATGGCGCCAGCGCGCCCACAGCGACGCCGGCCGCCATGCCGATGAACATCCACGCCGTCAGCGACGGCCGTTTCACCGCTTGCCCCAATCCAGCTTCTGCCGCAGCACGTCGAAAAACCTGGCGTGTGGCGGCCGGATCAGATGCAGGGCGTAGTTCGATGCGCGGCAGACAATCGCATCGCCCTCCGCAATCGGGCCGCCCACCTGGCCGTCAATCGTCAGATACGTGGATTCATTCGGATTGTGCGCCAGGATGCGGATCACGCTGGTCTCCGGCACCAGCACCGGCCGGTTGGTGAGAGTGTGCGGGCAGATGGGCGTCAGGCAAATGGCCGGCACCGCCGGGAAAATCACCGGGCCGCCCGCCGACAACGAGTACGCCGTGGAACCGGTTGGCGTGGAGATGATCAGCCCATCGGCCTTGTACTCGCAGACAAGCTGCTGGTCCACCCAGGCTTCCAGATCGATCATGCGCGCGATGGCCGCTTTTGTCAACACGGCGTCGTTGAGCGCCTGGTAAGACGCCACCACTTCGTCGCCGCGCACGACTTCGGTGGAGAGCAGCCTACGCTTGGCGATGCGGTGTTCACCGCGAAAGGCGCGCTCCAACTCGGGGTAAATTTCGGCAGTCGTGATGGCGGTCAGAAAACCCAGCCCGCCCAGGTTGACGGCAAACAGGGGAATTTCCAGTTTGCCGATGGCGCGTGCGGCGGAAAGCAAGGTGCCATCGCCGCCGAGCACGATCACCAAGTCGCAACCCTGCGGAACTTCGCCGCGTGGAATGCCCTGCGCGGCGGGCGCGTACACGGCCGTCTCCACGTCGCAGCGCACCGCGATGCCGCGATCCTTCAGCCACTCGAGCAGCTTCGGCACAACGGCGAGAGCTTCCGCCGAATTCGGTTTGGAACAAATGCCGACGGTCCTAATGGTGGGCATAGAGCAGGAACTCCTTGTTCCCTTCGGCGCCGAGGATGGG
>CAZFOP010000310.1:0-5161 GCA_964520085.1 uncultured Solibacteraceae bacterium
GAGCTGCGCTATTTCGGCGGACTTTCGATTGAGGAGACGGCCGAGTGCTTGGGAGTTTCAGCGGCCACAGTGAAACGGGAGTGGGGCACCGCCCGGCTGTGGCTGCTGGAGCACATGGAAGGAACCGCGTAGCCATGACCGCGGCCCGTTGGGGCGAGGTCAAGACGATTCTGGCGAGCTTGCTCGAAACCGACCCCAGCCAGCGCGCCGAGGAGATGGACCGGCTGTGCGGCAGCGATAGCGAGCTGCGCGGTTCGGTGGAATCGCTGCTGGCGATGGAACAGAAAGCTGGCGCGCTGCTCGATTCGGCGGACGCGCCCGGAGCCCAGTGGCGTGCGGAAGCCGCACCGCCGGAATCCATAGGACCGTACCGCGTGGTGAAAGAGATCGGCCGCGGCGGCATGGGTGTGGTCTACCTGGGCGAGCGGGCCGACGGTCAATACCGCAAACGGGTCGCGATCAAACTCATCACCGCCGCGCACCCCGACGCGCAGACCGGGCTCCGCTTCGAGCGTGAACGGCAGATCCTGGCGCAACTCGAACACCCCGGAATTGCGCGCCTGCTGGATGGGGGCGCGACGGCGGGCGGGCAGCCGTACTTGATCATGGAGTACGTCGAGGGGCTGCCACTGCTCGAATATTGCCGCGACGGGGCGCTCGGTGTGGAGGAGCGGCTGCGGCTGTTCCTGCAGATTTCCGACGCGGTGGGATACGCGCACCGGCGGCTCATCGTGCATCGCGACCTGAAGCCGGCGAACGTTTTGGTGATGGCCGAGGGGCTGGCCAAGCTGCTCGACTTCGGGCTGGGCCAGACGATCGGCGGCCAGGAAACGGGCCACGAAATCACGCAGGCCGGCCCTGCGCCGATGACCCCTGCCTACGCCAGTCCGGAGCAGATTCGCGGCGAGACTTTCACCGTGGCCGGCGACGTGTATTCGTTGGGCGTGATTCTGTTTGAGCTTCTGTCCGGGCGCAGGCCCTATCGTGCGACCACCTCGTACTTGGATCTGGCCCGCGCCATTTGCGATGAGGAAGCCCCGGCGCTGGTGGACGCGGTGGACGCAGCGCATCCGCACGCGCCGGCGCTTCGGCGCCGGCTCAGGGGCGACCTGGGAACGGTGGTTGCCATGGCGCTCGAAAAGGACCCGCGCCGCCGCTACCCGACTGTGGATGAGTTCGCCGCGGATCTGCGGCGCTTTCTGGAAGGCCGCCCGGTGGCGGCGCGCAAGCCGACCTGGCGTTATCGCGCAACCCGGCTGGTGGCGCGGCATCGGGTCGCGGTACCGGCGGGCGCATTGGCCCTGCTGTTGATCGCGGGTTTCGCCGGCTTCGGCTGGTGGGAAGCGCGTCGGGCCGAGCGCCGGTTCAATCAGGTGCGCGGCCTGGCCCACGCGGTGATGTTCGATCTCTATGACGCCATCGCGCCGCTGCCCGGCTCTACCGCCGCGCGTGAGCTGCTGGCGCGGCGCGCGCTCGAATACCTGGAAAACCTGTCGCAGGATGCCGGCGGCAATCGCCCCCTGCAACGCGAGGTTGGGCTGGGCTACGCCAGGATCGGGGAGGTGGAAGGGGATCTGGCGGAATCGAGCCTCGGCCGCGTGCAGGCTTCGCTCGAAAGCCTTCGCAAAGCGGATGGGATTCTGGAACGGCTGGCGGCAGCCTCGCCCGGCGATGCAGGACTGCGCCATGATTCCGTTCGCGCCGTGATCGACCTCGCCAGAGCTTACGGAGACGCAGGGCAATTCGACGCCGAGACGCGTGAGTCCAGACACGCTGTCGGCATTGCCGAAAGCGCGGCCGCCTCCCAAGCCGGCGATGCAACGGCGATTACCGATCTGGAGGCGGCGCTGGCCGTATTGGCCGACGCGGTCGCCAATGAGAAGCGCTACAAGGAAGCCATCTCCTTGCGCGAGCGCGTGCAGAGCCTGGCCATCCACGTTGCCGTGCAGATGCAGAATAGCCCGGAATCGGAGCGCTCGCTGGCCGTGGCGGAGAAACGGCTAGCCGCGCTGTATGGTGTAACGGGTCGCATGGAAGATTGCCGCCGGGAGTACGAGATGGCGCGCGCGATCGATGAGCGGCGCTGCGCTCGCAATCCGCAGGACATGCGCGCCAGGATCGATCTGTCGTTCGACCTGAGCGATCTTGGCTGGGCGGCGAGTGCGATGAACCGGCTGGATGACGCACTCCAGTTTCACCGCCAGGCGCTGGAGCTTCGGCAGCAGGCCGCGCGGGCGGACCCGCATGATTTTCGCGCCGCGACGACCGTGGCCGCGAGCACGAAGCGGATCGGCGTGGTGCTCAAAAAGATGATGAAGCCGAGGGAAGCCTTGGCCGAACTCGAGCAGGCCGCGGCGCGTTATGGCGAACTGAGCCGCCGGCCCGGCGCCGACTGGGCGACCGTGAGCAACCTGGCGGAAACGCACGAAGATATCGCTGAAACGTGGATCGATCTGGCCCAGGCTCAGGGAACCGCACCGGCGCAGCGCAGCGCCGACTATCTGACAGCCTCCGGCGAATACGAGCAAGCCCACCGCTTGTTAGCCGGCTTGCGCGACCAGGGTAAGTTGCCTAAGTCTGAGTGGGGCCGGGTGGACGACCTCGGGGCGCTGGCACTAAAGGCGCGCCGCAGCGGGCAGTAGAGGCTCAGACAGCCGATGTCCGGCGGGCAGTCACTGGAATGGTGAAACGGAGGCCGGTGTGCGTGGGTGAGAAGCGGACCACCTTGGTATCTTTCAACCCTGCGGCGCGGCCGGCTTCGATTACATCGATCTCGCGGATTGTCTCGATGCCTTTCGGATAGATCACCCATAGTCCGCCGGCTGGATGGAGCGTGCGAACCAATGCGGCTATGTGGCCAAATCGGCGGTTGCGGAGGCCGACAAGAAAATCAGGTCGGCCATATTACGAGCGGGACTGGCGCCCGCGGCCTGCAACTGTTGCGAGAACGCCGCGTCGAAACTACCTTGCAGCCGAACTGATGCGCCGGCCTTAACACCCAACTTATCGACCAGAGACGGCGGATGCAGGATCTTATATGCCCACTTATCCGCCGCGGGACCGAGATCTAACGCCGCTTGCCCGCCAGCCCACTCCATTTGTAAGATGCCGCCATCCGCAGAGACGTTTTTCAGATCGCGGAAGAAGATCTTCAGCTTCTCTGCGCCGCGAAAAAGCAAATAGTCAGTTTCGAGCGACGCTTTGCCGTCAATTGTGGCCCCGCAGTAGCGGAGCCTGCACTCCTTTTCCTGGCCCATGGCTACGCCTTCGTGTCGGCGCGTTCGCCGGTTCGCGCGCTGAGGTCTCGGAAAAATCTCTCGATACTGCTGGTGTGGCCGATCACAAAGCGCGAGAGGAACCGGAAGAACACGTTGCTTACCTCGCCATCCTCGGTGATGCGCAGGTCAGCACCCCCTGGCGCGCGAGAGATCTCGTATGTCCAGGTGCCGCCAAACGGGAGATTGGGGTCGGCGATGCGCACGGCGCGCCGCACCGGCGGCGAGTCCTCCACCAGCTCGAATCGCACCATGTGCCCGTGTCCGTCCTGCTCCCACCACTGCTTCTTGCCATCGTGATCGGGCAGGGGGCCGTAGGCTTTCACGTCGGATCGCCAATCGGGCGGACCCGCTAGAATTGCATACAAAGCCTCCGGGCTGTGCCGGAAGCGCGCCCGTCTCGTAGCGTGATGCCGGACGGGAAGCATTGCGCCAGCCGCGGCCACCAGCGCAATCAAGATCAATGCCCCACCGGGCAACCATAGCCATTTCATGCAGCCCCTCCTCGCATGAGGCGCATCATATCATGGGAGACGGGCGCCGGGCCACGCCGGTGAACTACTGCATCACCACCATCGGTGCGCGCCAGAAGGCAAACTTCCGCGCGGTGGGGTCGAGCACGCTCACCTGACACGTATAACGTCCCGGTTGCAGCTTGGCCAGCGGCAAACTGAATCGCAAAGGCAGCGCCTTGGACTTATCGTTCAGCCCCTGACTGACTTCGAGCGGCGCCGATTCGAACGCTTTGGTCTTGCCGCGATAGAACGCCACGCTGGCGATGATCGGCTCGGTGGCCGTGGCGGCCGGCTCGTAGGCTTCCAGGTAGATATACATTTCCTGGTTCTTGTTAAAGACGCGCGTCACGCTGGGCACCAGCTTCTGTCCGGCCTCGACCAGCGGATTGGCCGCCAGCAGCTTCTTATCCTGCTCCGCGCTGAATACCGCCGCATCTAGCGCGATGCGCTGGCTACTGAGAATCACAGAACTGATGGGCAGCAGCTTCTGGTCGGCTGTCAGATCGGGAATCGAGAAGTCGATTTCGTAAGTTCCCATCTTACCGGTCTCATTCTCCCGCGCCAGGAATTTCAGATTGTACTTACCCGGCGCCAGCGTGAAGCCGGTATCGTATTCGAGCGGATGCTTAGCCAGATCCCCGGCGGTCTGACCTTTCAGCTTGACCTCGACCATGTCGCGCACGTTCTGCACGATCTTGCCGGTGGAGTCCTTCACCTGGCCGATGAAATCGATGCTGGTGGATTCGGCGCCGCCATGCCGCGCCAGTTCTAGCTCGCTGCCGGGAATCTTCGCCACCACCGGCACGAAATAGCGGTCGTGCGCCAGGCGGAAGTAATCGATCTCCACGGCGATATCGATATCCGTAACCGGATCGCCCAGCAACAACGCTTCGGCTAACTGGCGTTCCTTATCCGTCGTGTTCAGTTTGCCGAATTCCTTGCTGGCGTAATAGCCCTGGCGGTAATCGAGCTTGGCAACGCGCGCCGCCGTGTCCTTGTCTTTCAACGCGATCTTAACGCGGCGGAAGCGGCCGTCCAGCGCCTCATTCGCCGAATAATAGCCAATGATGTAGTAACTCGATATGTCTTTTTGCGCTTGCACGATTCCCATCGATAAATCGTTGTTATCGAGCAGCGCCTTGCCGCCAGTATCGGATGCCAGCGTGTAAAGCGTCTCCTGCTGTCCCTGGAAATTACTCACTACTGCGCGCGCCGAGCTGCCCGAGTACATGGCCTGGCCACCGGGCGAGCTCTTGGTGGCATCGCCCAGCGGCGCCGCCGCCACCAGCCCGCGCGCGTCGATTGGGTAAAAAGAAACGTTCGAGCGGATGGCGGCGTTGATGGTGGCTTGTAACTGGGCCTGGTTATCCA
>CAZFOP010000311.1:0-5150 GCA_964520085.1 uncultured Solibacteraceae bacterium
GTATCTGCGGGAAATGGGAGCGGTTCCGCTGCTGACGCGCGAAGGCGAAGTGGATCTGGCGCGCCGCATGGAGCGCGGCAAACTACGGATGCAGAAGGCGATTAGCCGTTCGGCCGTGGTGCAGCGCGTGGCCTTGGAAATGGCGGAGTCGCTCAAGAAGGGCGTCATTGAACTGGAATCGGTGGCCGACCTGGGCGATGTCGAGGAAGGCTCTCCGGCGGATCTGAAAGTGCGCGCGGACGCTTCCAAGCTGTTCGCCGATGTGACCGTACTTTACAAGAAGCAACAGCAACTGGAAGAAAAGGTGGAGGCCACGCCAGTTGCCAACAAGAAGCCGCGTAAACGGTTGGTCGGTAAGTTCAATCGTTCCAAAGTGGAAACCTCGCTGGCCATCAGGCGTTGCCCGTTCCGGGTCAACCGCTGGAAGGACTTCGCGCGCGAAATCGAGCGCGCCGTCGAGGAGATCAATCACCTGGATGGCGAAATCCGCAAGCTGGAGACGCGCAGCACCCCGCTGTTGCAGGCTCGCCTGCGCGAGTTGAAGCGCGAGATCCGCAAGCGCGAGACCGCCGCCGGCGCCACGCTTCCCGAATTGCGCCACACCCTGACCGTGATCCGCCACGGCGAAGCCGAAGCCGAACGGGCCAAGAAGGACCTGGTCGAGGCCAACCTCCGGCTCGTGGTGTCCGTCGCTAAGAAATACGTAAATAGAGGGTTACACCTTCTGGACCTGATCCAGGAAGGCAACATCGGCCTGATGCGTGCGGCGGATAAATTCGAGTACCGCCGCGGCTACAAGTTCTCCACTTACGCCACCTGGTGGATCCGCCAAGCCATCACGCGCGCCATCGCCGACCAGTCCCGCACCATACGCATCCCGGTGCACATGAACGAGAGCATGAACAAGTTCCTGCGCGCCACGCGCGAGCTCGAGAAGGAACTCGGTCGAACTCCTACGAATGACGAAATTGGCCGGCGCATGGAAATCCCGGTCGAGAAAGTCCAGAAGCTGAAGACCATCTCGCGCGATCCGGTGTCGCTGGAAACCCCGGTGGGCCGCGACGGCGAATCGGCGCTGGGCGATCTGATCGAAGACCGCTGGGTAGGCTCGCCCGTCGATGCGGTCATCGAAACCAACGTGCGCGACGAAACGGCTGGCATCCTCAAGACGCTTTCTCCGAAAGAGGAGAAGGTGATTCGGATGCGGTTCGGCATTGGCTGCGAGCGCGAACACACGCTGGAGGAAATTGGCCAGGAGTTCGACGTCACGCGCGAGCGGATTCGCCAGATTGAAGCCAAGGCCCTCCGCCAGTTGCGCGCCCCCGAGCGTGCCCGCCGCCTGCGCGCCCTGATGGCCGCCCGCTAGAGAAGACAGGCCATTCCTCGCCACAGATGAACACAGATAAACACCGATAAGCCGGGAGTTTGCTGATCCGTGTTCATCCGTGGCCATGTGTTTCCGCGCGCGCAAGCTACCGCTGCAAGAACTCCACCACCTTCGGCCCTACCTGTTTGGCGCAGTCCAAAGGGGCCAGGTGGCCACAACCGGGAAAGACAGCCAGCTCCGATTGCGGAACCAGGCGGTGCATCGTTTCGCCCTGGCTGAGCGGGATAATCCGATCTTCGGCGCCCCACACGATCAGCACCGGCATCCGCAATTGCGGCAATAGCCTGTCGGTGGCATCCTGGCCTGTGAGCATCGAATCCAACGCGCGGTGAGCAACCCAGGCATTGTTTCCCATCACGCGCAGGACATCGCGCGCCACGAAACCCGGAACCTTTGGCGGACGGGGCATCAGCAGCGCGTCCAGTTGGTCGAGTTGCTCCGGCGAAGTGGGTGTGAACAACCGCAGATCCCACTTGGGCATCTCACGGATGCCGGCCGCGTCGAACAGCATCAGGCGGCGCACCCGCGCCGGATGCCTGGCAGCCACGTGCTGTGCGATTCCACCGCCCATCGACCAGCCGCCCAGATCCACCCGCCGCAATCCCAGCGCATCGAGAAAGCCCACCACAACCTCGGCCTGATCGTGGACCGAATAAGAGAAACCCGCCGGCTTCTCGCTGCGCCCGTGGCCGGGCAAATCGGGTAAATAGACACGGCAACCCGCCTTGACGAGGTACGGCGCCAGTCCGCGCCAGTCCTCCGCACGACCGCTCAGCCCATGCACCAGGGCCACCACGGGGCCACCAGCCGGTCCCTCCACCACGTAATGCACCCGGTGGCCCGCGACCTGCACCGAGCGGCTCTGCGCGCCAGAGAGCCACTCCCGCAGGTAGTTGATTCCGTTGAAGCAATCGACCGGCCGCGCCCAGAGTCCCAGCCCGGCGACCAGCGCCATGACCGGCACGACTGCAAACCAAAACAGCTTCCGCTTGGCTTTCATGGCTCCTTCCGCCTCTCCCAGCTCGAAGACAGTACCAAATTACCCCATTTCGCCGAGAGAAGAGCCTGCGCCTGCCGGCGCTGGTGGAGGCTGCATCGCACGCCACCAGCTCTCCCGATGCGCGCTATCGGGTATCCGGCGCGGGCGGCGAACACCAGTGGCCGGAGCACAGCCTGTCGCGCGTCGCGTTCCCGGCGTGCCAGGCAGCGAAGGCCTCTCCCGTCCTTGACGCAAGCGTTAGACTGGAGACACGCTAGCGACGGGTTCTTCGATCTCCACGACCAACTCCACACCCGGGTTCTCGGCAGCGCGTCGCAGCCAGGACTTGCGCCGGCGTTCTATTCGACACGCGGCGACCGATGGGGATGTGAGACATGACAACGAATGATCCCATACGACCGGCCGATGGTTCGCGCCGGATCACGCGGCGTGAATGGGCCAGACTGGCGGCGGGCTCTGCACTACTGGCGGCAGCCCTATCGAGGGCTCGCGCAGCCGTCTTGTCATGGGATGCGCCGGTGCTTGGAGGCCCGGCCCACGAGCGCCGGTATCGTGTGGATGCGCAGGTGGTGCTGTTTTCCGTGCCGCTGATTCGGCGCGCTGGAGTGGGCGCGGGCACCGCCGCCTGGAGGGAATCGAGCGAGGCGGATGGCAACACGCGGGTTCTCGAATTCGCCGCGTTTTCGCTTCCCGAGCGCGCGGCAGGGTTGAACCGCCTTGGGTTTATCCAGGAGAGGATCCGGCTGGCCGAAGCCGGCATGGCCGAGGCTATCTACTTCGGCCTGATGACGGCGTCGGCCGAAGAGAGCACCGAGGAAGCTCGCAAGGCGCTCCACCCCACTGCCAGCCAAGTGGCGTATACGGCGGTGGACGCCCGCATACAGAGTCATTCGATGGAAACCGCGACCGCCCATTTCACGGCGCCGTCGACGCTCTCCGCGAGGCATCGCGCGCAATTGGAGCAGATGGCTCGCCAGGCTCTGGCCGCGGCTCCGCGTAATTCGGTGGGCTTCGCTCCCGACGGCGAAACGCCACCGCCCTTTCTCCAAGCCATGGCTGAGCTGCTCCGCCAACCGAAAGGCGGAGAGGGCCGCTATGTCTACAATGGGCGTTTCTATCGTTTGCGGATGCGGCGCGCGGCCGACCCGAAGGCCAGCGAGCATTTCCGCGCCCGCGGTCTTGCGTCGGGCCGGGTCATGGCGGTAACCGGCTCACTGCAACGCGTGAGCGGCGGCAAACCGATCGACTTCCGGCTGTGGGTGGAAGAGTCCGCCAACCACCCAGTGCCTCTGCGCATCGAGTATCAGCCAAAATCGTATCTGCGGCTCGCATTCGAAGCGGAAGCTTGAATGGCAAATCGCGGCTGCCGCCAAGCTTGGGACTCTTTGGTGATAACTGTTCGGGGACGGGCGCTTACTGTACCGACACGTGCGGTGCTCGCGGCGAGCTTGGCGCGTTGCCCTGCCACAGCACGGAAGTGTCCGCGCCGCGGTCCCGACGGCAGAATATCTCGGCCAGAATCTGCGGAACTTCGAAAACGGCCGAGTTCCGAACCGCGGCGGCGCGCGCGCGGTATTGGGTGAGACGATCGGGCCGCAGCAGTTCCCGAACGGCACGGGCAACTTGGGAGAAACTGTTCACCACCACGCCAGCGCCGCGTTCCAGAATCCACTCCGCGTTGTAGCGCTCGTGAGCCAGCGTCCACGCGTTCGATTCCACCACTACAGGCAACTGCATGGCCAGCGCTTCGCTGATGCTGCCCGGGCCCGGCTTGCCGATGAAGTAATCGCCCAGCGACATGAAGTAGGGCACTTCTTTGGTGAAACCCTCGATGCGCAGCGGCATGTTCGGCTCGATTGCCCGCAGCGCGCGTGCGGCCTCCTGGTGTTTCCCGCACAGCAGAATCAACTGGGTTTGCAGACCGGAGCGGTTCAGCGCCTTGGTAATCTTCACCATTTCCATCGAGCCTTCGCCGCCGAACATCACAATGCCGGTAGGCCGGTTGGGGTCGAGGCCGAGGCGGGCGAGCTCTCGCGCGCGGTCCACGGCGGGCGGCCGATGGAAGCGCGGATTGAGGATCATCCCCGAAACCTGGAAGATGTGGGACGGCGCGAGGCCGAGCGTGTGCGCCTGCTCCACTGCGCGCTGAGAGCCGCAGATCACGTACTGCTCCTGCCGCTCGATCCAGAAGTGCGGCGGATAATCGGCGATGTCGGTCAGAATCGTCACCAGCGGCGTTCCGGGCCGCGCCCGGTCGAGTGCCTGCTTGAACGCGCGGTTGTAATGGGGGATCAGCGAGACCACCATGTCCGGCCGCGAGGCCGCCCAGTGCCGCTCTAGAACGCGCACTTCGGCCGAGTGAAACAGACGGATGGCGGCATGCATCACCGGCACCAGTTGCGCCGTGCCCAGCGTCCAGCCGCGCTGTAGCATGATGTTGTAAACGTCCTGGAAATCGATTCCGGTCGACTTGCGGATGACGTCGATGGAACGGAACAGGTCCTGCACCGAGTGCGTGCGGATATCCCACGGCCGGCGCTCGCCGGCGATCACTTCGGCCAGCGCCGTGGCGGCGGCGCGGTGTCCGCCACCGGCATCGATGTAAATGAATTCGATGGTGCGCTTCATCACTGGCTCTCGCCGCCTCCCGCCCGCAACGTCTCGAAGGACGCCGCAGCCTTGGTAATCGCCGCCGGGACCACCTGTGAGCGCGCGGCCAGGCAGCCGGAGTTCCCCGTCGTCTGAGAAGTTCGCATCGCAACT
>CAZFOP010000312.1:0-5140 GCA_964520085.1 uncultured Solibacteraceae bacterium
AATGTTCTCAATGGCGATCAAGGCCCCTTCCGGCTAATTTGGACAGCATTGGGGCGTGCCCGGCCCCTACGGTGGAAAGCGGATAGCTATAGGAATTGGTTGTGCGAGCAGCGGCTCGCCGGGCGGCAGGGAGCCCATTGGCGGCGTTGGTTATTCGGTTTGGCCATCAGCATGGGCCTTAACTGGGGCCTCGTGTTCGCCGCGACGATCGTGTTCTACCGGTACCAGGGCTGGGCGAGTCTGCTGGTCATGCTGATCGTGGTCGCCGTTTGCTGCGGCTATGTGGTGGCCTTCTTCGCCGATCACATTCTCGCCCGCGCGATGACCCTCGCTCTGCTGGTGCCGGCGATTGCCACGTCGCTCTTCGTCTCCGATCCGCACGGCCTGCATGTGGCCATCATGTGTTGCGTCATGTTGGGGTTTTGCTGGGAGCAGATTGAGACGCTCAACCAGAGCTATTGGCTCGGACATGAGGAGCACGCTCGCGCCGAAGCGGCCGGCCGCGCCAAGAGCGAATTCCTGTCTAATATGAGCCACGAGATCCGTACCCCGCTCAACGGCATCATGGGTATGCTCCAGTTGGTGCTGCAATCGCCGCTCGCCCCCGAACAGGGCGAGTTTCTGCGCGACGCCTACACCTCCAGCCGGTGGTTGCTGCGATTGCTCAACGACATCCTCGACCTCTCCAACATCGAAGCCGGCAAAATGCGGGTCGAGGAGGTCCCGTTCCGGCTACCCGAAGTGCTGTGTGAGGTCGCCTCCACCTTCCGCCTGAAGGCCTCTCGAAAGAACATCGGTTTGGCCGTCTCCGGCGTCGGCCAGGTTCCGGAGGTTGTGCTTGGCGATCCGGGCCGGCTCCGCCAGGTGCTGTTCAATCTGGTCGGCAACGCCGTCAAATTCACCGCTCATGGCTCCGTCTCGGTCGATGTCGGTCCGTCGGAAGGCGACCCCGCGCTGCTTCTGTTCGAGATTCGCGATACCGGCCTCGGCATCCCGCCGGAGAAACAACGCGAAGTATTCAATCCATTCTCTCAGGCCGACGGCACGACCTCGCGCAGATTTGGCGGCACTGGGCTTGGCCTCACGATCTCGGCGCGGTTAGTGAAGCTCATGGGTGGCGAGTTGAAGGTCGAGAGCATGCCTGGCGCCGGTAGCCGCTTCTACTTCGCCCTGCAGCTGCAACCGGCCGAAATGCCTGCCCAGGAATCCCGTTCGAATGCCGCCGAGCTGGCGCCTCTGCCACGGCTACGCGTCCTGGTGGCCGAGGACAACCTCATTAACTCCCGCCTGATCGAGGCGATACCGCGCCGCCAGGGCCATACGGTGTCCGTCACCCACGACGGCTGCGAGGCCTTCGCCGCCTTGCGTGCCGAGCCCTTCGATCTGGTTCTGATGGATATTCAAATGCCAAACGCGGACGGCCTGGAGACGATCCGCCTGATTCGCCGTTGGGAGCTGGAACGCGGTGTACCGCGCGTGCCTGTCATGGCATTGACGGCGAATGCGTTGCCCGCCGACCGCAAGGCCTGCCTTGATGCGGGCATGGACGGCTACCTGGCCAAGCCGCTGCGCATCGAAGAACTCTTGTGGACCGTGCGCAGCTTGGCGGTGTCGGATCCAGTTCTGGGTTTGGTTCGATTGGACCAGGCTTGCTCGCGCGGCGGCGCGCCCGGCGGGGTCGAGACCAGCGACAGCCGTTCCCCTTGATCCCCGCGCCTCCGATCGCAGTTGTATTGAACCTCGCTATGCCATGATGCTGGCGACAATGCCGCGTTTGGCACGCTCCTTGTGATTGGCACGATCGAAGGCATCAACAAGAAGCGATCGCTTGCCGCCACGCGGAGACGTCCGGCGGGCGCTTGCGCTGGGGCTGCCGAAACCGCGCACCTTGACAGCACCGGTCCGTTCGCGCAACCGCCAGGCGGTCGTACGGCACTCGCGGGAGGATCGACCATACCTGGTCCGGCGCGGACTTGTAATCGTCCAAGGGTTCTCGTCCATTGGACACAGGCGGAAAGAGCCCTGGCCGCCGCCAAGCCGGTAGCGAATGTCCGCGGCCGCCCGGCAGTGTGGAGGTTGGGCTGACGAGACGGCGGCGGCGTGCGACACTGGGCGATCATGCCGTTTTCACAACGATTGCTGAAGGTGGTAGCGGAGGCTGAGCCTCGGCTGCGGGAGATAGCGGAAGCATCCGCCGGTGTTGCGCCGTCCGATCCGAACGGCTGGTCGATCAAGCAGGAGTTGGGGCACCTAGCCGATTCCGCGATCAACAACCGCGTGCGCTTGATCGATGCGGCCCTCGATGGGAAGTTCGCGGGGCCATCTTACGACGGACCGGGATGGGTGAGACTGGGCGGCTACGCCACGATGCCGTGGCAGGAAGTAATCGACTTCTGGAAAAGCCTGAACCAGTCACTGGCTGTGGTGCTGGACGGCATTCCAGCGGAGCGTCTCGCGGCGCCGTGCCAGATCGGGAATCACGGCCCGGTGACAATCGAGTTCCTCATCGGAGACTACATCGCGCACATGCAACATCATATTGACCACATTCTCTCCGGCCGGCAGCGGACGGCCTAACCTGGAATCATTCAACTTGCTGGCTGTTTTGGCGGACCGCTACCTAAGGCGGACTGGCTGCACTGCCGGGCGTCTAATGAGACTCTTAGCCCGGATTCCGAAGTCACCTTCGGCGAAGTTGCATTCCCGTAGCGGAGCACCATGAAGCAACAGCCGCGTGTATCAGAACACGGCTTCAGCCGTGCCAGTACGTGATGGGCCTGATAGACCACTGGCCAACTGGCAGGGGCCAAGGCTCATAAGGAAGTGCGCTGCCGGCGGCGCGGCTCAAGCAGTGCCCTGATACAAGGCGTCCAACTTTGGGATTCAGGCTTAGCCTGGGCGCCGTTTGGCGGCCGATCGAGCGTCCGGCGAATCGGTCGGCCATTCCAATCGATTCCGCAGCCGGGCGCCCGAGCAGCCTAAGAACTGACTCTTCATCGTGCGAGGAAGGGTAGTGGATCCCCCGCCCCACTGGTCAGGAGACCGCGCCGGGCGCCTTGCGGGAGCCTCGGTGCGAGTATCGGCTCGCGGCCACTCAATCGTCCGGCGAATCGGTTGGCCATCCCAGCCGATTCCGCAACCAAACGCGTGGACCTCCTGACAAACAACTCTTCGGTAAGAGAAGCGAAGGCTTTAATATGATTTTGCGCTCGAACGGCGCTATCGGGCCTTAGGACCAGCAGAACTATCGGTTGCCGACTCGCTTGGGGATGGCCTGCGCGCCGTCGGCAGCGCATAGAACCGCTTGCCGCAGAAACGACAGTGACGGGGCAGGCGGCCAAACTGGGCCATCACCGCGTCGACCAAGCCGCTGGTCTTGGAGGGAACAACATCCTTCCCAAAACATCGGGGACAGCGCAGTTCGCCGGAATTCAAGCCGGGCGCGTCCAGGGTTTCCAAACCGTGATTCTAGCACCGCCTTCCTAGCTCCGGCGCATATCGCCGGCCTTCGCGCAGTGGTAGGCTGTTGGTCGTGCGCCCCGTCTTCCTGTTTCTGTCGCGGCTGGTTTGGCTGCGACGAAGGATGGAAACGTCGGCCGCCGCGCGGCGGCTGGCTGGCCGCTTCGTGGCGGGCGAGACGCTCAATGATGCGCTGGTTGTGGGTGGGCGATTGAAGGCGGAGGGCATAGCGCTCACTCTCGATCGCCTGGGGGAAAGCGTCACCTCGCTTGACGAGGCCACGGCGGCGCGCGACGAGTACCTGCATGCGGTCGCGGGCCTGCCGCAATTCGGCGCCGAGCGAAACGTATCGCTCAAGCTGACCCAATTCGGCTTGGATCTTTCCCTCGACGCGTGCCGGGCCAATGTGGAGCAACTGGTGAAGCGCGCGGCCGAGTTGGGCGGATTCGTGCGCGTCGATATGGAATCGAGCGGCTATGTGGATCGCACCCTCGGCCTGGTGACGGATTTGCACACACGCTATGGAGCCGTGGGCACAGTGATCCAATCCTATTTGTACCGCGCGCAGGGTGACGTAGAGAATCTTTGTGCGCGCGGTGTCCGGGTGCGCTTGTGCAAGGGAGCCTACCTGGAATCGGCTACCGTGGCGTTCCCGGCGAAGACCGATGTCGACCGGAACTATGTCACGTTAATGAAAATCCTTCTCGAACGGGGTAACTACCCCGCCATCGCAACGCACGACGAACGGATGATCGGCGAGACCAAGGCCTTCGCCGCGGCGAAGAAAGTACCGCGCGAGAACTTTGAATTCCAGATGCTGTACGGCATTCGCCGCGACCTGCAGAGGAAACTGGTGGCGGAAGGCTACCGGCTGCGCCTCTACGTGCCGTTCGGCAAAGCGTGGTATCCGTACTATATGCGGCGGCTGGCCGAGCGGCCGGCCAACCTGTTGTTCGTGCTCCGGAACCTGTTCCGGCGGTAAGGGCGCGCCAACAGTCGCGGCTTCATGGTTGGTTGCTGCGTGTGTGAGTGAACACTTCCGGAAACTCGGATGCGTATTCCAGACCGCTGCTCAGCGGGCGCCCGCAGTCCGCCTCAATCCAGCTTCGCCGGAGTGTACCGAGGCGTCATCAGGTGCACAATGATCAACGCCAGGAAGTAACTTGATCCGCAGACCGCGAACACGGGAATATAACTGTGGGTCCACTCTACGACGTAACCGGTAAACGTCTGGAACAGCGCGCCGCCGATCGCGCCGACCATACCGCCAATCCCCACCACGCTCGCCACCGCCGCCTTGGGGAACAGGTCCGACGCCACGGTGAACAGGTTGGCGGACCACCCTTGGTGGGCAGCCATCGCCAACCCAGTCAAACCCACCACCACCCACAGGTTCTTGGCAAAAGGAGCGTAGAGCACCGGCAGAACGGCCACCGCGCACACCAGCAGGGCGCTCTTGCGCGCCACGTTCAGACTCCTGCCGCCCTTGAGCATGGCTCCGGAAAGCCAGCCTCCGCCCACGCTGCCGATGGAGGACAGGCCAAAGGCCAACGCCACCGGCAACCGGTTGGAGTGAATGTTCAGGTGGAACGTCTCCTGCAAATAGCCGGCCAGCCAGAAAATGTAAAACCACCAGATGGGATCGCTGAGGAATTTGGCGATGGCGAACACCCAGGTTTCC
>CAZFOP010000313.1:0-5112 GCA_964520085.1 uncultured Solibacteraceae bacterium
ATGATCGTTCATATTCATAATCAGGTTCTGGCCCATCACGGCCAGACCGATGAGGGCAATGTCGCCGGTTGGTTGCATAAAAGTCGACTCGCGAAGAGGAGAGTGGATTCAGATGAATCTCCTCTTGTATAACACGCGGCGGCGCCGGATGAAGTTACAGCAACGCTAAAGCCAAGCTAAAGCGCGGCTAAAACGTCCCTAGCCCAAATGCGCCAACCGGTCCCGGCACCGTGCGAAGGGAAGCGGAGTTCCGTCCCCTCGCATGCGACGCACTATACAGTGTCTTCGCGATTCCGCCGATAGCTGGTGCGAGCGAGGTTTGTAGCAGATGGCATTGATGAGCGTCAAACGGTACCTGACGCAAATGGAGGAGGAAGCCGCCTACCGCAGGTTGGTCTCCATGCTGCTCGATGCCGTCGCCACCAACGCCCTGAACCTCGATCGGGAAGCTTGCCGGAGCTACTGCGAGCGGATTGGCGAGCTTCGCCAGGAGATGGCCTCGGACACCACCGTCGAATCCCTGATGTCGCACGCTGCGGCGGCTGCGCAGGCGATCGGCGAGTATGCGCAAGAGACCAACCGCCTGCTGCACTCCCAGATCGAGGAACTGCAGAATACAATCGCGACGCTGGCCCAGGCGTCAGCCAATGCGGGAGGGAGTGACAAACGGATAGGGGCGCCGCAATCAACGATCGGCGCAGGCTTGGGGCGGGTCGCGGTGGCGCAAAGTATTTCCATGCTCAAGGCTAGCCTGCACGAATCTTTGAGCGGAATTAGGGAGGAAACCACACAGCAAAGAGCCGAACTAGACCACTTGGCCCAGGCACTGCGCGCGGAGATCTCCCACCAGCAGGAATCCTCGCCCAGCTCGGATCTCGACCCGGTCACCGAATTGCCGTGCGAGGCCGCCGCTCGGGCGCAGTTTCTGGCCGCTCTCCACAGCGGCGAACAGAAGCACGTCGCCGTGTTCGTGCTGGGTTCGGCCCAACGCATCAACCTGCGGTTCGGCCGCGCGGCCGGCGATGAAGTCGTGCGTGAGCTGAAACGGTACGTCGCCGGCCAGTTGCAGCCCGGCGATGGCATGTTCCGTTGGCCCGGCCCGGCCATCGTCGCCTTGCTGGCCACCGCCGAACCGTTCGACAAAGTCCGCACCCGGATGAAACGCTTTCTGGAGAAGCCCATCGAACGCGATTTCGACATCAACGGCCGTTCCGTCTTGATTCCCTTGTCCATAGCGTGGTCGGTTTATCCGGTGTCCCTGCCGCTGGCGGGACTGAACCGACAGATTCACGACTTCATCGCCGGCCGGGGTTACAGGGATGAAGACCCCATCCCCGCATAATTGGCGGGTTGGCTACCGGCAGACCGATTGTTCCGTCGCCCGTAAGGGCGGGGCCGCTCCCGTCTTCCACCAAGGACCCGCTCGCTTCCAGGAACCGGAAACGGTGTTTACGACGCGACTGACTGCGATCGGGCGTTCCGCTAAAGAGTCCAACCTGCCAGGCACACGCGCTTAACTTATACAGAGTCGCGCCGATTCCGCCGATCAATGGTGCAAGAGAGATTCGTAATGGCATTGCTGAGCATCGAACCATTCCTCGCCCACCCCGAGGAGAGAACCCGGTACCAATCAGCCGAGGCAGCCGCCTGCCGGAAGGTCATCTCCATGCTACTGGAGGGAATCGCCGCACACGCGCTGGATCTGAATCGCGAAGCGCGCGATGGCTTCCGCGAACGGATCGCCGAGATCCGCGAGATTATGGACTCGGAGGCCAGCGCCGAGACTTTGATCGAGAACGCCGACTTGGCCGTGCAGGCGATCGGAGATTACGCACGGCAGACGACCCGCCTGGTGCGTAGCCAGGCCGCCGAGGTGCAGAATCTGGTTGCCCTGCTCGCCCGCACCGCAACCGAGATAGGAGGAGTCGGTGGTCGCACCGTGGCGCGGCTGAGGAAGATCGGCGACGACCTGGAACGGATGGCCGCGCTACTGGGCGTCTCCACGATCAAGGCGCGCGTGCGGGAGTGTCTGGTCGATATCGGAAAAGAAGCCAAACAACACGAGACAGAGTCGGAGCGGATGGTGCAGGCGCTCCGGCGGGAAATCGCCCGCAAACAGGAAGCCGGACATAGCGCTTGTCTCGACCCGGTTGCCGACCAGCCCAGCGAACTCGTCGCCCAGGCACAGCTTCTGTCGGCTCTCCGCACCAACAACCAACGGCATGTCGCCGTGTTCGTGCTGGCTTCGGCTCGCCATATCAACCTGCAATTTGGCCGCGTGGCAGGCGATGAAGTGGTCCGGGCACTCAAACACTATCTCTCCGGGCACCTGGGGTCTAACGACCGCATGTTCCGCTGGTCGGGTCCGGCGATCGTAGCCGCGCTGGCAGGTACGGAATCGTCCGAGCAGGTCTACGCACGCGTGAACCACTTGGTCGCGAAAACCATCGAACGGACCTTCGAGATCCACGGCCGCCCCGTCTCCATTCCTCTCTCGATCGTGTGGTCCATTTTCTCGTTGTCGCAGCCGTTGACGGACCTGAACCGCCAGATTAACGATTTCATCGCCCGGCAGGACCGCCAGGACGAGGGTCCCATCCCTGCCTGATTCACGACCCGGTCCCTCCGCGCGGCCCGAAAGGCGGGGTGCATGACACGGGAGTGGACAGTTCGCTCCGAACTCAAATGCGAATCAATCCCCGGAGGAGCCAAAGAAAGTGGCCCACGGCGCAAGTCGTCGGGGAAAGGCGGCAGCGAGCAAAAGCCCCGGAACGGGGCGTAAGAAGTTCCCACCAACGTTGTTCCGCCCCGTTCCGGGGCCGGGAGGGAGGCGTACCGTTTCCACACAGCTTGCACCGCGGGCCACTTTCTTTCGCCCTCCGGGCGGGCGTCGTCGGCCCGCGTATCAGTGCACGCGGATGCAGGCGGACATCCTAAGCATCCGAGGTCACTCCGTCTTCACGTCGCGTGCCCCTCGAGGCTTTCCCAGGTAACCGGCCTCTCGGCGAGTTGCTACAATTTAGCGATTGGTTATGAAGATACGCACTTTTCCGGTTTTTCTGGCTTTTCTCGCGATGGGCTTCGGCGACGCCGTTGGTCCCTTCGTTAGCCTGGCGAAGGATCAGTTTCACTTGAGCAACGCCGTGGCTTCGCTGATTCCCTTCGTCGGATTCAGCATGTTCGGCCTGCTCTCGGTGCCAATGGGCGTGTTCCAAGACCGGCGCGGAAAGAAAACCGTGTTAATGCTCGGACTCGTCGTCGCCTTGGTCGGGCTGCTCAATGCCAGCTTCGGCCTCACGACCTTCCTGCGCTTTCTGCTCACCGTGCTGCTGCTCGATGCCGGCGCGGCCATCCTGCAGGTGGCCGGCAACCCCATCATGCGGGACGTTTCCGCGCCCGGCAAATATGCGCGCAATCTTTCCCTGGGCCAATTCGTCAAGGCCATCGGGTCGCTCTCTGGGCCCCTCATTCCCTTGGTCGCAAAGCGCTACTTTCACGCCAGTTGGCAAGTGATGTTCCCCATTTACGCGGTCTCGTTGGCGATTACCGTTCTCGCGGTGAGCACGCTGAAGGTGAATAAGGATACCGGCGAGCGCAAGTCCGCCACCTTCTCTTCGTGCCTGGCGCTGCTCGGCAACGGCTATGTGCTGGCCATGGTGGGGGCTATCTTCTTCTACGTCGGCGCCGAAGTGTGCATGAGCGCCAACATCCCGCAGTTCCTCCAGCAGCAGTTCAGCATCGACATCGCGCGCCTGGGCCTTCTCGGCACCGGCCTGTTCTTCACAGCGCTCACCATCGGGCGTTTCTCCGGTGGCGTGATTTTGAACTGGATGGCGCCGCGCAAGTTTCTGGCCCTCACTTGTGCGGTATCCATCCTCGGACTGCTCGGACTGTTCCTGCCCACCGCCGCCCTCGATATCGCCGCTTGCTTCGTCGTTGGTCTGGGATTCGCCAACATCTTCCCGCTCGTCTTTTCCAGTGCCGTCGAGGCCCTGCCGCAACACGCGAACGAGTTGTCCGGCCTGATGGTGACCGCTATCGTCGGCGGCGCCATTCTGCCTCCGCTGATGGGCGTGGTGGCCGACCACAGCTCGGTGCTGATCGGCTTCATCGTCCCCCTGGCCGCCATCGGGTACGTTACCGCGGCCGGACTTCTTGCCAAACCGAAGGCCGCCTAGTGTAGTGCGTCATGCAGAACAGCCGGTGTTCGTCTGGACACCCGGCCAGGGTGGTCAGGCGCTTCCGCCTGCCAATGCTGAATTGTTGTCGAATTGGCTTCCCGGTCTTGGAGCGCGCGGTTGGCAGACGGAAGCGCCTGACCCACTTCGTTTGTCGCTACCTGTCATGACTTCGGACGCACTACGCTATAAGAACGATCGGTCGTCCCCGTCCGTCCCATCGCCAGTCAGGTTCGCCAGCCCAGGTTCGCCCAGGTTTGCAGGCCCGCTATTCCGCAAATGCGATAAGCTATCCTTGCGTCCGCCGCGGGAGCCGGGCATTCCCGGCCCGGCCCTCGACGTAGAACGGAGCCAATTGTGAAAGAAGTCGTCACCTTCCTGAACTTCGACGGCAATTGCCGCGAAGCAATGGAATTCTACAAGAAATGTTTTGATGCGGAGTTGTTTCTGCTGCCGTATGGCGAAGCTCCGGGCGATCCAGCCTGGAAGGCAGAGGCTCAGAAGGACAAGATCCTGCACTCCGGGCTTACCAAGGGATCGCTGACGATTTTGCTCGCGGCCGACGTCATGCCCGGCGCCGGTGCCCGCCAGTATAACGGCTTCGGCGTAGCGATCCAATGCGAGAGCGTTCCAGAAATCGACGCCCTGTTTGCCGCGCTTGGCGAGAACGGCGAGGTCACCATGCCGTTGCAGGAAACCTTCTGGGCCGCCCGGTTCGGGATGCTCACCGACCAGTTCGGCATCCATTGGATGTTGAACCTCGGCAAGCCGCCACAAGGATAATCGGGAGTTATCACGGGATTCGCCGGCCACCGCAACCTGGCGGTCGCGGCTCCGTTATAGTGAACTATAAGATTGCCCATGGGCCGCATCCGCATTCTGCCCGACCAGGTCGCCAACAAGATCGCCGCCGGTGAAGTCGTCGAGCGCCCCG
>CAZFOP010000314.1:0-5109 GCA_964520085.1 uncultured Solibacteraceae bacterium
GGCCACCCGGATACGCCCGGCCGCAGCCGGCCCAGCACCATCAACGTGTGCGAGGCGCGCAGGTGCTGCTCCCGCGGATCGAGCGCGAGCGGCGCCCACAGGTCGGTGGCCAGCGGGTAGTCGAACTCGGCCGGCATCACGCCGGCAATCGTATAGTTGCGGTTGTCGAGCGAGATCGTCCGGCCCACCGCGTTCGGGTCGGACGCCAGGCGCCGTTGCCAGAAGCCGCGGCTCACGATCACCACCGGGTTCGCGCCGGGCTCCTCTTCCTGCCTCGAAAAGACGCGTCCGAGCGCCGGTTTCATTCCCAGTACCGCAAAGAAGTCGGCGGTGACCAAACAGGCTGGTGTCCGCTCCGGCTCGTGCGTCCCGCTGAGGTTCGCATCCCACGGGCGGTAGAGGGCAAGCCGCTCGAAGGAATGGTCTTGCTCTTTCCAGTCCAGGAAGTTTGCCGGCGCCACCAGGTCCCGTTCCGCGCCGAGCTTGGGGACGGTTTCCCATACTGTCACGATTCGTTCCAGGTTCGGATAGGCGAACGGATGGAGCACCAGGGTATTAACCCAGGCAAAGGAAGATGTGTTGACGCCGATACCGAGCACCAGTGCCAGCACCGTCACCGCAGTCGCGCCTGGCGACTTGCGCAACGCGCGCACCGCGTACCGGAAATCGAGCAGAAGACTGTTCATAAGACTCCACTGCAGTGATAGGCAATCGCAGTGCCATCCGAATAGCGCGATGAATATAGGCGCACGGCCATCTCTCTCATACCCTGGTGTTCGATTTCGGGACGCGGGTGTCCGCAACCGCCGCCGATCGGCGGCTGAAAACCGAGTTCGTCCGATGGCGGATGGTAGACTGAGAGTTCGGGCCGCCATGCTTTCGATCGTCATTCCCATCCACAACGAGGAGCCGTCTATCCTGCCGCTCTACGACCGGCTGACGGCAACCCTCGAACGGTTGCAGCGGCCGTACGAAGTGCTGTTCGTCGATGATGCGTCGAGCGACCGCAGCTTCGAGCTGCTGGCCAACCTGGTGGAGACCGACAGCCGTCTCACGGTGATTCGCTTACGCCGCAATTTCGGACAGACCGCGGCGCTGTCGGCCGGTTTTCACGAAGCGCAGGGCGAGATTATCATCGCCATGGATGGCGACCTGCAACACGCGCCGGAGGACATTCCCGCGCTGCTGGAAAAGGTCGATCAGGGATACGATATCGCCAGCGGCTGGCGGCAGCACCGCATCGATAACGCGCTGCTGCGCAAGATTCCCTCGCGAATCGCCAATTGGATGATGGCTAAGGCCTCCGGCGTGGACCTGCGCGATTTCGGCACCACCTTTAAAGCCTATCGCACCGAGGTGCTCAAAGAGGTCCATCTTTACGGCGAGCTGCACCGCTTCATTCCCGCGTTGGCCAGTATGTATGGCGCCCGCATCGCCGAAGTGCCGATCAGTAACTCGCTGCGAACGGCCGGCGATTCGCACTATGGCCTGTCACGCACCTTCCGCGTGTTGTTCGATATCGTCACAATTCGATTCTTACTCAAGTACTTCACCCGGCCGATGCATTTCTTCGGCACTCTGGGCCTGGCCGGAACCGCGCTCGGCGGCGCCATCATGTTGTATCTCGGCGTGAAGAAGATATTCGGGCAGGATATCATCGCCGAGCACGGCCCGTTGATGGTACTCGGCGGACTGCTGCTGCTGGCCGGTATCATCATGTTCAACACCGGGTTCATCGGCGAGATGCTGATGCGCACCTACTTCGAAAGCCAGGACCGTCAGATCTACGCCATTCGCGAAATCCGCACCCGCAAGCAGCGCGGCGTCGCCGGCACGCGGTAGGCCGTGCGCCGCAATACAAACGAATGCGAGATAGTTTTATCTGAAACCAGTCTATTCGTGTGCGCGTCTCGTCTTCCAAGAGGAAGGCTATGATCTCGCACAAATTCTTTCCCGCTATAGCCAGCGCCGTTCTGTCAATAGCGCTACCGCTGTCCGCGTTGGCGGACCTGACCGGCACTACAACCTTGTCGTCTAATGCGACGTTGAATCTGAACGCGGGCGCAAATTCCGGTTGCCAAGGCGATATCTCACTGGGTGGCAGTTACGTCGATTCCAACGGTGCTGCCACACTTAGTGGAACTTATCTTGCTCCCGTCGGCGCGGCCCAGTTGTATAGCATCCCGGGGGCGGGCGGTGCGGAGGAGTTCAACAGCCTTACATCGGCTGATTTGCAGACGCTGCCCTATGGAACTACCGGCATTACAAACCCCGCGGTAAACGACGTTTTCGCGGTGGTCACCAACGCGGGTAGTCTCGCGAAAGTGCTGGTGACGGCAGCGAGCGCATCCTCGGTCACTTTACAGTACGACACCTTCGGCTTCGCCGCCGGACAGCCGGCGGTTTTCCAGGCGATGAACAATTACAGTTATTCGAGCAATGTCGCGCAGGGAAGTCTGTTCATGATAACGGGATGCGGGCTGGCCACCCCGGGTTCCACCGCCGTCCTGCAGGACTCGACCAAAGGCCTGCCGCTGACGTTAAACGGCGCCAGCGTTTCGGTGACCGTCAACGGTGTGACCACGCAGGCGCCGATCTACTACGCGACTCCCACCCAAATCGCGGCGGTGCTTCCTTCCACGAGCCCGTCGGGCGTTGCGACCTTCTCGGTTCAGTACAACGGTCAAACCAGCAATTCGATTGCGTCGGGTGTTTGGGAGACCTCATTCGGCTTCGGCTCTGTCTACCAGACCGGAAGTGGACCGTCGATCGCGACCGATGCGAGCTACCAGCTTCTGACACCCACCCACTCCGCCAGCCCCGGCCAGGTCATTACCTTTTGGGGATCGGGCCTGGGCGCCAGCCCGCAGGATAGCGACACCGTCTACACGACGAATCCGCATGGCATCTCCGTCCCCTTGTTTCCGTTGCAGGTGTTGATCGGCAACATTCCGGCGCCGATCTCCTATCAGGGCAGAAGCGGCTATCCAGGTCTGGATCAAATCAATGTCACCGTTCCGGCGGGAGTTCCGCCCGGTTGCGCGGTTTCCGTGGTGGCGATTAACTCGAATTACCAGATCGTCAGTAATACCGTAACGCTGCCGGTCGCCGCGGGCGGCGGCTCGTGCACAGACCCTGTCCTGGCCATCAGCCCGCAGCAATTAGCGACCCTGAGCGCCAAGAGCACGGTGAATGTGGGCGTGTTGGCGATTGAACCCGGCTTTCCCGGTGTCCCCAATTCTTCCTTTCCCGACATGGGAGCGGCGATGGCGAGCTTCTTTTCCATGCCGGGATCGTCGTTCGGCGGTTGGGCCAGCGGTCAGTATCTGATGTACCCCGCTCAGGGCGCCGTTCCGCCGTCTATGGGTTTCAACCTGGGTCTCAGCCAACAGGTATCGCTGGGAAGCTGCGTCATGGGAACGGGTTTCGAAAACTTTTACGTACCGCTCCTCCCGACGCTGGATGCCGGAGCCGTGACGGTAACAGGGGCGGGCGGAGTTACGGCCTTGACTGAAATGGCCGTTCCTCCTAGCACAGGAATATTTGGTTCTGAGGGAGAGTATCTGACCGCACTCGGCCAGGCAGATGGTTTTGGACTGACCCCCACTGGGGGAACATTCACCTTCAACGCCGCTGGCGGGCAGGATATTGGGGCCTTTACGGCGACCGTGAATCTCCCGATTCAGGAGACCTTTGCCGGCATGCAGAGCTTCGGCGGTCAATCACTGGTGGCGGTTTACGAGGGCGGCCAGACCATCACCTGGACCGGCGGCACTCCGGGCGAGTTCGTGACCATTTCGGGAACCAATCAAAACGCCAGTTTCACCTGCAATGCCGTGGCAACTGACGGGCGGTTTACCATTCCATCGTCGGTGCTGGTGCCGATGGTGACCACGCACCTCAGCTCAGCTCCGGGGACCTTGTCCATGCAGGTGTCCACTTATCCGCAAATCATATCGGCGCCCGGTCTCGACGTTGGGTATGTCTTTGGCTATGCGATACCGGTGCAGTTGGAGCCGGCCACGTATGATTAAGCCGCGTTGAGGGGGCGGTTGGCGCATTCAATCCGATGCGCGATCCGAGCTTCGCCCGGAGCACGCGGCACAAGCCGCGCCAGTATAATAACAGTAAGACCAATGTTCTTTCGCCGAAAGCCTGTCGAGATCCCCACCTTCGAACAACGCATGGATAAGCTGCGTGCCGCTGGTTTCGCGGTTGCGGCGCAGGCCGGAACTGTACGCGTGACGCGCGGCGACTGCGCAATCGATTTGAAGGAACAGGACGGCGCGGCCGTGGCCGTGTGCCAGGCGGGCATTCTCATCGGCGCTGAAATCGGTGCGCTGGTGGATGGTGGCTACCAGAAATTCTTCCGCACGTCTACCGGGAAGCAGCAGCCCGCGCTGGCCGACGAGCTGAAAGCCCTGCACGATTTCGAAGAGGACTTGTGGCAGGCGCTAGGCAGCCAAAGCTATTACAACCAATCGCTCGGCACCGTCTCTACGTTGTATCTGTATGACCGCGTAAAGGACCGCGACCGCGGCGTCCCGCGCCGCGTCTGGGAACCGTAGGAATCCCACGTTGGCCATGGGGCGCGACGAACCGTGTGCATTTATGACGAATTGCCGTGCCTTCCGGCCATTTCGAGCAAACGAGTGACGGTATTCCAGTTTCGCCCGGTTCCAGGAATGCCGAGAGTCCGTTCGACCAGGGGCCAGGATAGCTTTGGGCGCGCCATGCCATTGGGAAAATAGGTGTAGAGTTCGCGGTCGACGATGTGCAGCTCCTCGGGAGCGGTCTCGATAGCGAGCAGTCTGCTTCTCACCTCGGCGCTGGGACGACTGGCGAGGAAGGTCACCGCGAGCTTGCTCGGTTCGATGCCGGGACGCGCGGCAAAGGGATTCTTCGCAGCCGCGTCCCTAAGTTCGGCCGCCGTGCGCAGGATCACGCTGACGCGAAAGCCGAACTTCCGCTCGATCGCCTGTTCGATGCGCGCGGCCAGCAGAGCGAGATCCCCATCATCCACTTCGAAGACGACGTTGCCACTCTGCACGTATGTTTGCGGGCTGCGCAGATGGAGAGCTTCATAGAGATCGCGCAGCGCATCCATCT
>CAZFOP010000315.1:0-5108 GCA_964520085.1 uncultured Solibacteraceae bacterium
TTCTTCTTGGCAAATTCCAAAACTTCTTTCGGAGTCACGGATGATTTCTCCTTCAAGTGCCCAAAGCGGGCGGAAAACGGCCTTTACGATCCGAATGGATGATGGGCCATTGTCGATTGTAGGAGGCCTCACGCCGGTTTGCCAATAGAAATAATCGATTGCGCCGATTCGCGTTAGCGGGAGGAGCGCGGCGACTCCGGCCACTTTTGCGGCTGCGCGGGAACGAAAAGGCGGACGCGAGGGCACACAGGACGAGCCCGGCACAGCGGCCGTGAAGGTGGCCAGGCACACAAACACTTGCGACCAGCCGCGAAAACGTCCCGCCCCGGCCTTATGCCATCCGTCATAGAGGGTCATCCGGGAGCGGGTCGGTTGTCGAGCCGGCTACAAGCCAGCCGAACGCCTCCGCGAGCGCCGTGTTCCGTGAGAAATGCGTTTCAAGGAGAGAACTTTCGGCGGGTATCGAAACCGGCCGGGAACGCCGCGCCGGGCGGATGGCGCGAAATTGATTTCGCCAACCCCCCCGTTTCGCTTCATTCCCGGGATGAGAGGTTATAAAATGGCGCCACCGTGACAACTACAACCAAACGTCCTATCTACTTTTCTCTGTACTTCCAGGTGCTCGTGGCGATCGGGATCGGCATCACGCTGGGAATCCTGGCACCGGGCACGGCCGCCGCGATGAGGCCGTTCGGGGAGGGATTCATCAAGCTGATCAAGATGATGATCGCCCCGATCATCTTCTGCACGGTGGTGCTTGGCATTGCCGGGACCGAGGATCTGAAGAAGGTTGGGCGGACAGGTGGGTTGGCGCTCGTGTACTTCGAGGTGGTGAGCACGCTGGCGTTGACTGTCGGGCTGACGGCGGTCAACCTGATCCATCCAGGCGCGGGGATGAACGTGAACGCGCACACGTTGGACTCGAAGGCGATTGCGTCGTACGCCGCGCCGGGTAAGCTCCATGGGCCGGCCGAGTTTCTGCTGGATGTGATTCCGCCCAATTTCGTCGGGGCGTTCGCCAATGGCGAGATTCTGCAGGTGCTGCTGCTGTCGATTCTGTGCGGGATCGCGCTGCAAAAAATGGGCGCGCGGCAGAGCGTGCTGTTCCAGTGGATCGAGAAGGGCGCGGAACTGCTGTTCGGGATCGTGAAGCTCATCATGTATGTCGCGCCGCTGGGCGCGTTCGGCGCGATGGCTTTCACGGTGGGCAGTTACGGGGTGAAGAGCCTGCTGAGCCTGGCGCAGTTGATGGCCACATTCTACCTGACGTGCATCGTGTTCATTTTCGGGGTACTGGGGACGATCGCGGCTGCGCACGGGTTCAGCATACTGAGGTTTCTCAACTACATTCGCGAGGAGATCCTGATCGTGCTGGGCACCTCGAGTTCCGAGGCGGCGCTGCCGCGGATGATGACCAAGATGGAAAGCCTGGGTGCGGGGCGGTCGACGGTGGGCTTGGTGATTCCGGCGGGGTATTCATTCAACCTGGACGGCACGTCGATTTACCTGACGTTGGCGGCGGTGTTCATCGCGCAGGCGACTAACTCGCCGTTGGATTTACCGCACCAGATCGGGCTGCTGGCGATTCTGCTGCTGACGTCGAAGGGCGCAGCCGGCGTGACGGGGAGCGGGTTCATCGTGCTGGCGGCGACGCTCGGGGCGGTGGGGACGGTGCCGGTCGGCGGTCTCGCGCTGATCCTGGGTATCGACCGCTTCATGAGCGAGGCGCGGGCGATCACCAACGTGATCGGCAACGGCGTGGCGACGTTGGTGGTGGCGAAATGGACTGGCGACCTGGATACGCGGACGCTGAACGCGCGGCTACGCGGGCTGGAGCCGGCGCCGGAATAGTAACGGAGGGCGCTGCGGCCGATGGCAGCCTGAGGCGTTCGATTTTCTGCGGCGAAGCGCGTCGAGGAGGAGTCCGGCGGCGCGGCTACAATGGGGGAGTGATTCGATGCGCCATTCCGGCCATGCTCGCGGTTGCCTCGGGGTTGGCCTCGCAGACCTCGTTCCTCCCACTCAAAGACGTCCGCGCGGGCATGCACGGCACTGGCCGCACAGTGTTTACAGGCAGCAAAGTCGATGAATTCCAAGTGGAGGTTTTGGGCGTTCTGGATGGCATCGGGCCCAAACAATCGCTAATCTTGGCACGGCTTTCCGGCGGGCCGCTGGAGCACGCCGGCGTGATGGAGGGCATGAGCGGAAGCCCGGTCTACCTCGACGGCAAACTGGCCGGCGCGGTGGCCATGGCGTTTCCATTTGCCAAGGACCCGATTGCCGCCATCCGGCCTATCGAAGACATGGTGAAGCACTCGGCCGCGGCGCGCCCGGCCGGCCGGGCAGCGCTGGCCGACGCCGACCTCACGCACATCTTCACCAAGCCACTGCCGGCGATGGCGGGCGGCGCGCGGATGGTCGATATCGCTACGCCCCTCGGCTTCGGCGGCTTCAGCCGCGCCACTCTCGATGCCTTCACGCCGCAGTTGCGGCAACTCGGTCTGGAGCCGCGGCAGATGGTATCGGGCGGCGGCGAAACGGCGGCGGCGATGGGCAATCCGGCCGATCTGAAGCCGGGCTCGATGATCAGCGTGCTGCTTCTTTCGGGCGACTACTCCGTGGGCGCACAAGGTACGGTGACCCTCATCGAAGGCAACCGCGTCTATGCCTTCGGCCACCGGTTTCTGGATCTGGGCCCCACCGCGCTACCGTTCGCGCGCGCAGAAGTGATCTCGGTAGTGGCCAGCAACAACACCTCGTTCAAGCTGGCCACGTCGAAGGAGTGGATGGGCACCATCCGCATGGATGGCGACACGGCCATTGCGGGCGAGCTCGGCAAACTGCCCGCCCTGGTTCCGGTTTCCATTCTCGTCTCGCGCGCCGGCCACACCATCGAGAGCTATCGCATGCAGATGGTGGACGACCCGCTGCTTTCTCCGCTGTTGGTGCAGATGGCGATCTATTCCGCAATCGATTCGACTGAACGCGCGGCGGGTGCTTCCAGCATACGCATCGGCGGCGAGATCCAGTTCCAGGACGTGCCGGCGCCGCTGCGCATCCAGAACCTGTTCTCAGGCGATGCGGGCGCGGCACAGACGATCTCGCTCGGTGCCGCGATTCCGTTTGCTTTCGTGATGCAGAGCGGTTTTGATTCGCTGAAGTTGAAGAGCGTATCGCTGGCCATCGATACCTTCACGCAGAAAAAGGAATGGACCATCGATTCGGTTTCCTCCTCGACCCGCGAAGTGCGGCCGGGCGAGACCGTGCGTCTGCGCGTGTCGCTCGCGGGCGAGAATGGCGCCGAGACGGTGCGCAGCGTCGATTACCGGGTGCCCGCCGGGGCGCCAACCGGGCCCCTCTACTTCACCGTGTCGGATGCGGCGATCGCCAACATCAACGATTTCCGGCAAACCATCACCGCCATCCCGCGCAGCCCGGCCCAGGCCATTTCGACCGCCAACAACCTTCACGCAAACAACAAAGCGTACGTGCGGGTTTGGCGCGGCGATGCGGCATTTCAACTGGAGGGCGCGGACCTGCCGGCCCCACCCGCTTCGGTGGCGCTTGTGCTGGAGAGCGCGCAGAGCAACGTGGCCGGCATCACTCAGGTGCGCAATTCCAAGATCGCCCAAATGGAGATCGACGGCGGCGACATGTTGATTTCCGGCGTCAAAACCATTCAAGTGGAAGTGAAACCATGATTGGCGATATCGGATTCAGAGTGGGGCTGGCGCTTCCGCTTGCCAACGCTCAACGTGGGGCGGGTCCCCGACCTGCCAACAGCCGCTTCATTGGAGCCAAGAAATGTCGAGAGGACTCTCGACACAGCGGGTTTGACAGTCTGCGCCACGGGCTCCGTTGGGGCATCGCCCTCCTCCTTCCCTTTGCCGCCGTGGCCAGCAGCACCACGGCCTGGGAAATGGGCTCCTGGAGCGACTTCATCCGCGGCCGGTTTCAAGGCATCTCGCTCAGCCGCGATGGCCGCCTTTCGCTGGCGCCCAAAGTCGAGACCGTTTTCAGTTCCGATCAACCGGTCATCTGGGCGGTGGCCGAAGCGCCCGACGGAACGCTGTACGCCGCCACAGGCAACCGTGGCCGCGTGTACCGCATCGGCCGCAACGGCAGCTCCAGTCTGTTGTGGACCGCCGATCATCCCGAGGTCTTCGCCCTCGCCATTGGCCCCGATGGCACTCTCTACGCAGGCACTTCGCCCGACGGGAACGTGTACCGCATCCATAACGGCCAATCCGAAGAGTACTTCGCGCCGCACACACGCTACATTTGGTCGCTCGCGGTAGCGCCGGATGGTGCGCTCTACGTCGGCACCGGCGACCAGGGCAAGGTCTTCCGCGTGGTCTCGGCCGGCAAAGGCGAGCTCTATTACGACACCGGTCAATCGCACGTGACCAGCCTGGCGCTGGATGGCCAGGACCGCTTGCTGGCCGGCACCGAGCCTAACGGCTTGCTGTATCGGATTACCGCCAGGGACAAAGCCTTCGTGCTGTATAACTCGAGCCTGCCGGAAATCCGAGCCCTCGTTCCCATGCCAGATGGTTCGGTGTACGCGGCAGCGCTTGGGGGCTCGGTGGCGAAACTGGCGCAGGCCGCCAACCAGGCCGTGCAGAACCTGGGCACCGGCCAGCCTGGGACCGCGGTCACCACCAGCATCACGGTGGAGGCGCAATCCACCGGGCCTGGCGGTGAAATCAAGCCGCCCACCGCCGCGCCACCGGGCCAGTCGCAATCACCTGCCGTGGCTACGCCGCAGGCCGGTACGCAAGTCACGCCCGCGGTCGATTTGAGCAACGTGGAAAAATCGGCGATCTACCGCATCAACCCCGACGGCACGGTGGAAACTTTGTGGAGCTCGAAGGAAGAAAACGTCTATGACGTGCTCGCGCTTGGCGAGCAAATTCTGTTTTCGACCGATGTCGAGGGCCGCGTCTACAGCCTGGCGCCGGACCGCCGCGTCACGCTGATCACGCAGACCAATGAAAGCCAGACCACGCGCCTGCTGCGTGTGGACCATTCGATTCTCGCCGCCACCGCCAATATGGGCCGCATTCTCCGCCTCGGCGAGACGCCCGGCGCGGCCGGCGAGTACGAAG
>CAZFOP010000316.1:0-5105 GCA_964520085.1 uncultured Solibacteraceae bacterium
ACCGGCAAGGGTCAATACCGGTTCGTGGCCGGCACTCATTTCGCCTACGCCAGTCGGACTGCGCCACGGCGAATCTCTCTGCGTACGGGCTGCGGAAGCATCACGATCAAGCAGGTCCCGCCGTCCGGTCCATTCTGGAATAACTGAAAAAGCCGCCTCTGGCTGCCCGGTTGGGCCGGCGTCCGCCCAAGCCTTCTGCTGTCAACTGCTCGCTTCGTGTCCTGCGGCGCAACCCAGCGGAAAGCGGCCGATTCTATCATGGTGCGGCCGTGCCGGGCATTTTCGGAAACGTCACATTTATGACTTTTTCATGGACCGTGAAAAATCTTTCACGGTCCATGAAAGATTCGTGTAAACTGGAATCAACGGCCAGGACCGTTGAGGAGGTTTACCGTGTCTGTCCAGCGCAGTCTTAATTTGATTGGCGTCGTTTTGACGCTGGTGTGTTTCGCCACCGTCGTGGCTGGCAATACGGAACTGGTCTGGCGATTCGAGCATGTGGGTTTCCCGCTCTCATGGGTCCTCGCTGGCGCCGCCATACTCGCGTTTCTCGCAACTGAGCTTTGCGACTCCACCGTTTCCCTTCCCGACGAAGTGGAAGATGCAGAATTGCAGCTATCTTCAGAGTGGGAAGCGGTCGAACTGCAGAGCTGATCCGGCAAGAAGTCACGCGCTGGCGTTGGCAGTCCCATTAGCATCCTTCGCGCGTATGTGCGGCGGCCTCGGCGCAGGTTCTTAATTCCGATAGCGTCCGGCGCTCCGATAGGAAGCTTGCCCCCTCCTCCCTGCGAATGCCGTACAAACTGTAACCGCAAGGCCGCCATTGCCTGCCACAAAACGGCGCCCTAGCAACGCATTTTGCCCACACCCGCTCGTAGAACGGATTTGCAGCGCCTCAGCGCAATGGTTACAAGAATGGTTTACAGCGATCCAAAACAAGTCGGGCCGCTCAACTATAGCGGAAAATGTGGCGACTCCACCTCAAGAAAGGCGCACCAGTGCAGAAATTAGGCTTTGGGCCGACTGATCGAATGTCCGCGCAAATAATTGATATATAGTAAGTTATAGCAGAACATAGCAAGGCCGCAAAAGTCCAACCGGCATTCTGTTAACCGAAGGGTTGCAGGTTCTGGTCCTACCTGGGGAGCCAAGTCCCTCCAAACAATACGTCACGCCGCCCGACTCGAACATTTGCGGAGCAACTCCTAGGCGAAGGGACCAAATAGGCGACTACGCGCAAACTATGCGCGGGGGGCCGTATCCTTCGCGTCGCTCACAATTGCGCTACCGGGACGCGATCATCACTCCGCTGGGCTGGACAACCGCAGTCACCGGCGTCCGCCGCCGCCAGCTTCAACGTGTCCATCACATCGAGGGCGAAGCGGGCGGAGACGGTGGCGCGGCCGCCGCCCATCTCGATTGCGGCTCCGACGGCCCCGAACACTTCCTCGGACGTCGCCCCGGCGGTAACCGCGTGTTCGATGTGCAACCGCATACCGGATTCGCAATCCTTCACGACCGAGGTGCCGACCGCAATCAACTCTCTTTGCTCCCTGGGCAGGGCGCCGTTGGCATACACCGCGTGCTCCATTTCGAGAAAACGGCGACACACCCTCTATTGCAACGCGCCGAACTTAGCGTGCGCCGCGCACGCTTCGCGGTGATCTTGTCCAGTTGGCCCATCGATTCTTCTTAGTTGTGGTCTGCCGCTGGTGAGCGACAGACGACAAAAACCGATCGTCTGTTCTACCTCCTATAATCGAAGGCAGTGCCCCGCTTCCGTGAAGCTTCCAGGACGGCCGCCGCCGCTCTCGCGCTGTTCTTACTGAATGGAGCGCTGGTGTGGCGGCTGTTTCGTATTCCTTACACGCAGTATATGGGGTCGATCGAAGCCGCCTATATCGGATTGGCGCGCTACATCGTCGCCCACTTTCCGGATCTGGCCTGGTTCCCGCTGTGGTACCAGGGCATCCCTTACCCGGACACGTATCCGCCGCTGTTGCACTTCACAGTGGCGGGGGTGGCCGCCGCGGCGCGTATCTCGCCGGCGCTGGCGTATCATTGCGTGACCGCCGTGGTGTACGCGCTGGGACCTGTGACCATGTTCTGGGCCGTCTGGCGATTGGGCGCGGGGCGCGTGCCCGCCTGGCTGGCCGCGCTCGGCTATTCGCTGGTTTCGCCGAGTTGCTTTCTGGTGCGCGAGATCCGCGCCGGCAGCGGCGGTTGGTTCGGGCCACGGCGGTTGACGACGCTTGTCCCCTTTGGCGAAGGCCCGCACCTCACGTCGCTCCTGTTTCTGCCGCTCGCCATCGCGCTGTTGCACGTGGCGCTGACCAAGCGGCGGCCGTCGTATTACGTGCTGGCCGGTCTGGCGCTGGCCGCCACCGTGTTGAGCAACTGGATCGGCGCCTTCGCTCTGGCGCTGGGCGCGGGCGCGTATCTGTTTGCCGGTTTTGAAGGGCGCCCACTACGGCAGTGGCTCGCCGCCGCCGGCGTGGCCTGCTACGCGTACTCGATTGCGCTGCCGTTCGTGGCGCCTTCCATCGTCGCCACCATACGCGCGAACGCTCCGCTGGTGGGTGGCAAGTTCGAATCGGGCCCAACGCACCTGGCAATCGTCGCGGTCTTCGCGGCCGTCTTTTTGGCGCTGGCCTGGACGATGCGGCGCACGCGGTTGGCTGCCCCGGCGCGATTCGGAATCCTGTTCCTCTATGGAATGGGGTTTATCACGTTGGCGGGTTACTGGCTTCATTTCTCCCTGCTGCCGCAGCCGCAGCGTTATCACCTGGAGATGGATTTGGCTTTTTGGATGGTGGCGGCTCTAATTGCCGGCCCCGTTTACCGGCGCTTGCCGCGGCGTGCCTCGGCGATCGTCTGCTGCGCGCTGGCGCTTGGCGCCGCACCGATTTGGATTTACCAGCGCCACCTCGCGCGCGCGATGGAGAAGCCCGTCGACATTCAAACTACCGCCGAATACCGCGTCTCGCGCTGGCTGGGCGGGCACCTTCCGGGCAGGCGCGTTTTCGCGCCCGGAACCATCGGTTTCTGGATGAACGCCTTCGGCGATACGCCGATGATGAACGGCGGCTTCGACAACGGCATGCGCAATGCCCTCTTACAGGACATCATTTTTCAGGTGTATTTCGGAGACAAGCTGGAGGTCGGGCTCGGCTGGTTGAAGGCCTACGGTGTGGATGCCATCGTGGGCGGGGACGACGCGAGCCGCGAGATCTATCACCCATACGCCCATCCCGCCAAGTTCCACACGCTGCCCGTGTTGTGGCGCGACGATACCGAAGCGATCTACGCCGTGCCGCGCGGTTCGGGCTCGTTGGCGCACGCTGTGCGCGCAACCGGCCTGCCGGCCGCGGCGCCGGTCGCGTACGAGCTGAAGGCGGTGCAAAACTATCTCGCGGAGCTGGACGATCCCACGCTTCCGCCGGCCGGTTTTCGCTGGCTGGGAACGGGCGCGGCGCGCATCGACGCCAACTTGCGGCCGGAGCACCTGCTCAGTGTGCAGGTGACGTTCGACGAAGGTTGGCACGCCAGCGTGAACGGAGCGCCGCGCCGCATCTGGGGCGATAAGCTTGGGCAGATCGTGGTCGAGCCGCGTTGCGATGGAGCGTGCGTGGTGGATCTGGTCTACGACGGCGGTACCGAAATGCAACTGGCGCGTGCGGCCAGCGTGCTCGCGCTGGTGGGCGGCGGCATCTGGATTCTGCTCGGGAGCATTCGATGGCGAAAGCGTTCGGATTCAGCGACGACGAACTGAAGCTTCTGTTGGTCGCGGTGCGTCACATGCGGCGCACGTTTGCGAAGGCCGGCGGCCGCGATGCCGCACTCGAGAATTACGCGGTCCTGTACGACCGTTTGTTCGAAAAGCTCCGCGGCATGACCGGTTCGTTGCCGGAAACGGTGGAAGGGCTGGTCGAGTAAACCGCGGCTGGGGCGGTGCGCCTTTGCGGAGCGTCCGGCGCCAGGATGCGAAAACGAACCTACGAATCGGGATGCGGCAGTTAGCCGGCGGCATTGGAAGCTTACAGCAGGTCTTCGATTTTCTTGCGGAGATCGGCGGCCAGGCGCGGGTTTTCGCCGCCGGTCGAGATGGCCAGGTGGAAGCCGTGGCGCGAGACGCGCGCCGGAACGATGAAATCGCACTCGGCGGCGGAATCGGCGATGTTGGCGAAGATACCGCGGCCCTTGGCGGCTACGCCGATCCGATGGTTGGTGAGGCGGTCGTTGGTGGCGGCGAAGACGAGCACGTACCCGGCCAGATCGGACGCGCGGAACGAACGGCGCACCAGCCGCGCGGGGAGCGATTCGAATTCGCTTTCCCATTCCGGCGCCACCACGGTGACGCGCGCGCCAGCCTCGATCAGCCCCTTGGCCTTGCGCAGCGCCACTTTGCCTGCGCCCACCACCAGCACCGGGCGGTCCCGCAGCGTGACGAAAATCGGATAGTGTTTCAAACCAAACTGTAGCACGGCGGGCGGTAAAACCGAGGCGGCGCGGACGGGCCTGCTATGATTGATGTGCAATGCCGAACGCCACACCCGCAGTGGTGATTGTGGGCCGGCCGAACGTAGGCAAATCGACCCTCTTCAACCGCATCACCGGCCAGCGCCGCGCCATCGTGGGCGACGAGCCTGGGATTACGCGCGACCGTATGCACGGGCAGGCCGTGCACCGCGGACGTCGCTTCGAGCTGATCGACACCGGCGGCATTGTGGTGGACGACCAGGATTACATCCCGAGCCAGATCCTGCACCAGGCGCAACATGTGCTGGAGACCGCGTCGCAGATTATCCTGCTGGTGGACGGGCGCGCGGAAATCACCGGTGCCGATCGCGACCTGGCGCGCATGTTGCTGCGGCTCGGCCGGCCGATCACGCTGGCCGTCAACAAGGCCGACACGGCGGCGCACGCGGGATTGGCGAATGAATTCTATGGGCTCGGCATTCCCGACGTCTTCCCGGTTTCGGCGGAGCACGCGACCGGCGTGGAGGCGCTGCTCGATCATGTGACGGCGAGAATCGAGGCCAGCGAGGCCGCGCCGGAGCCGGAGATCCAGCCGATCAAGGTGGCCATCATCGGCCGGCCGAACG
>CAZFOP010000317.1:0-5098 GCA_964520085.1 uncultured Solibacteraceae bacterium
TCCACCACGATGGTCATGCGGGAAAGCTCCGGATCGAGCGTGCGCGCGACGGTCAAACTCTCGATGTTATACCCGCGCTGGCTGAGCAGGCCGGTCACGCGCATCAGCGCGCCGGGCTTGTTCTCGAGCAGCACAGAGATTACTTGCAGCATGGGAGTCTCCTATTTAGCGGGTACCGGAACCGGCACCGGTTGCGGCGGGCCGAGAACCATTTCGTGGATGGCGGCGCCAGCCGGCACCATGGGGTATACCGATTCGGTGGGCACCACCTTTACGTTCAGCAAGTACGGGCCGGGTTCGCGGACGGCCGCATCGAGCGCCGCGGCTAGTTGCGACGGATGCTCGACGACGCGGCCCTTGAAGCCGTAAGCACCGGCCAGTTTCTCCACGTCCGGGAAGCAATCCAGTTCCACGCCGCACAAGCGGTTGTTGTAGAACAGGGTCTGCCACTGGCGCACCATGCCCAGGTAGCCGTTGTTCATCACCACGATCTTGACGGGCAGGCCGTTGCTCGCTATCGTCGATAATTCGGGAATCGACATTTGAAAACCGCCGTCTCCCACGATAGCGAAAACCAGCTTTCCCGGGTTCGCGATCTGGGCGCCCACGGCGCAGGGAAGGCCGAACCCCATCGATCCCAGTCCGCCCGAAGTGAGCCACAGCCGGGGATGGTTGAAGCGCAGCAACTGGGCGGCCCACATCTGGTGCTGGCCCACGTCGGTGGCGATGATGGCTTCGCCACCGGAGATGCGGTCGATCTCCGACATCAAATGCTGCGGTTTGATTTCGCTCGCGGAGAAGCTGGGTTCGAGCGGGTGCTGGCGTTTCCAATCGCGGATTTGCTTCCACCAGGCGCGGCGCGCGGCGGCGAGTTTCTCTTCCGGTTGGCGCGGCGTTTCGCGCAGCATCTTGACGAGGCGTGTCAGTACGCGGTTCACGTCGCCCACGATGGGCACATCCGGCGCGCGGTTCTTTCCGATTTCGGCTGGGTCGATATCGACGTGAATGACCTTGGCATGCGGAGCGAAGGCGGCCAGGCGGCTCGTCACCCGGTCGTCGAAACGCGTGCCCAGCGCGATGATCAGGTCGCAGTTCTGGAGGGCCATGTTGGACGCGTAGCTGCCGTGCATCCCCGGCATGCTGATGAAGTTGGGATGCGACGAAGGCATCGCGCCGAGTCCCATCAGCGTGATCACGGCCGGCGTGTCGGTAAGTTCGATGAATTCGCGCAACAGGCCGCTCGCGTTGGAGGCGATGATGCCGCCACCCGCATAGACCAGGGGCCGCTCGGACTCTTCGATCATCTGCGCGGCGCGGCGGATCTGGCCGGTGTGTCCTTCGGTGAATACCTTATAACCGGGCAGGTGAATCGAGGTCACCGGCAGATAGTGGCCTTGCCCCTGAAAAATGTCCTTCGGAATGTCCACCAACACCGGGCCGGGCCGTCCGCTGGAAGCCACATAAAACGCTTCGTGGATGGTCTGCGTGAGGTCTTCCAGCCGCTTGACCAGGTAGTTATGTTTGGTGGCGGAGCGGGTGATACCGAAGGTGTCGGCTTCCTGAAACGCGTCGCTGCCAATCAGCTTACTGGTCACCTGGCCGGTGATGGCCACCACCGGAATCGAATCCATCAGGGCATTCACCAGGCCGGTAACCAGGTTAGTCGCTCCCGGGCCGGAGGTGGCGCAGCACACGCCCACTTTCCCGGTCGAGCGCGCGTAACCTTCGGCCGCGAAGGCCGCGTTCTCCTCGTGGCGCACCAACACGTGGCGGATCTGGTGCTCGTACAGCACGTCGTAGAACGGAAGCGTGACGCCGCCCGGATATCCGAACATGCAATCGACGCCTTCCTTGACCAGACACTCCACCAGCATCTGTGCGCCGGAAATCAAATTCGCCATATTCTTCCCCTCATCCATTGGTAATTCACTTGCACTACACAACAAAAAAGGCCACCAGCCGGTTTTAACCCCGCTGATGGCCTCGGTTACTGCTTCCGAGCGGCCTTCAAGCGGGGCCGGCTACGATGACCAAGCTAATGACTACGATGCGGACAGGAATCCCTGCAAGGTGAGCGAATGCGGACCGGCCTGTGCGAGCGCGAGACATCGGACTAAACTTCGAGTTTACCGTACACGTTTTCTAAATGCAAGCACCGGTGGCTATCAATTATGTTAATAGCCACATTACCGGGGCGCGGCTGAGGCCGCATCCGGGACGCAAAAAAAGGGGAGCCCGAAGGCTCCCCCGATACTGCGTTTCAAGCTAGACAGGCGAAGCGGCCTGCCCAGTTCCAAAGCGAGTTGTGTTTAGAAATTGAACTTGGCGCCGAGCTGCAGGTTGCGTCCGACTTGCTGGTTCAAGGCCTGGTTCCTGTATCCGTCCACGGATGGGTTCTCCACTTCGGCGTCCACAACGTTGACGTAGAAGTTGGCGTGGTTGAGCGCGTTGTACATCTCCAAGCGAAGCTGGAGTGAGGCTCTCTCGGTCAGCCTGGTGTTCTTGTAGACCCCAAGATTGAGGTTCCAGGCGCCCGGCGCACGGAACGTGTTGCGGCCGATTTCGTTGCTCGGGAATGGACCGACTTCGCTAATGCCGATCTTCGGGTTGTACCAGGACAAACCGTTGACGGGGTTGGCGAAATTGGTGAACTGGTAATACTCGTAATTGTCAGGCGTCCCCGGGGTAGGCACGTTGGTGACGCCCTTGGGCGGCGTGGCGCTAACCTGCTGCGCGCGCGGGCAGTAAGCGTATGCGTTGGTGCAGTCGTAAACCGTGAACGGGTTGCCGGTGCTCGTCGTGATGATGGGAGCCAATTCCCATCCGCCCAAGAGCTTATCGCGCAGCGAACTCCCCTTAAACGCCGGAATCCCCCAGACAGCCGAAATCGATACGCGCTGTGCCGCATCGAAATCGGAGCTGCCCCAGTCCAGCTTGGGGTGGAAGGGATCCATGTAACCCAACTGGTAATCGGCCTGCACGCCATCGCTGAAGGCGCTGCTCAGGTCGTCCAGGGCGTGGGACCAAGTGTAGTTGGCTTGCAGCGTCACACCGGTATGCGCGACGTCCTTAAATGTGACCTGCCCGACCAAGGCGTTGTAAGCGGAGTTGCCGTTGTCGCTACGGAGGTTGATGTTGCTGTATTGGGTGTTCAAGCGGCTGAGGCAGGGCAGCGCGCTGCACGGCGTGTTCAGGTACTCCGTGCCGTAACCGTTGAGGTTGTCGTGAGAGATGTCGTAAAGGCCTTCACCGCGCGAGCCGGAATAGCCCAGGCTGGTCAGCACGTTGGCGCCAATCTGGCGCTCCAGGGTGAGGCTCATCGTATGCGCGTAGGCGGTCTTGATATCCGGATTCACTCCGCGGAGGCTGACGGCCGGCAATACCTTGCTGCCGCCGCTGCCAGCCAGCGGGCCGGCGTTGTTCACGTTGATCGGAATGGTAGGCAGGTCGGAGCCCGCAATCAGCGCAATCACCGCATAGTTCGGCGGGTTCTGGATGATGTTGAAGGTGACGTTGCCGAAGTTCCGCTCGTAACCGAGGCCGTAGCCGCCGCGCAAGCTGGTTTTGCCGTCGCTGGTCAACGAGTAAGCAAAACCGATGCGCGGGGAGAAGTCCTTATAATCCTTCTGCCACAAGCCGCCGTTCGGGTTGGTGGGCGTCGGATCGACCGTCGCCGTAGCGATCTCCTGCGCTAGGTTGGCGAAGCTGTAGCTGCCGGGAAACACAATGTTCGAGTCGAGCTTCGAGTCCTGATTGTGTTGCACGCCGAAGTATTCCCAGCGCAGGCCGAAGTTGAGAGCCAGGCGCGGAGTCACCTTGAAGTTGTCCTGCCCGTAAATCGCGAACTCGTTGTAGCGGTTGCTGCGCGAGAAGTTCGGCGGTCCCACCGGCAAGTTGACGGTCTGGCCGGGGTACTTGCCCTGTGGATTGACCGCTGCTTCGAACTCGTGCAACTGGCCGTTCAGAAAGTTATCCATCGCGTTGCCGGTGTTGGTGCCCAGGGCTTCGACCGCTTCTTCGTAAGCGCCGAAGGTACGGTTATCCTGCATGTAGGTGATCTGGCCGCCGAACCGGATGTTATGCCGGCCGATTACCTTGGTAACGTCTTGGGCGAGAACGCCGAAATTCTGCGGGCCGCCAAAGGGAATCGCGTTGCCAGGCGAGTACTCGCTATAACCGGGGAAGGCGATGTCCTGGCCTGCCAAAGTCACAGGGCCACTCGCGTTCATATATAGTGTCGGGGTCGGCGGCACCGAGCCCAGCGGCTGCAGGTTGTTCAGGCGGTTAAAGCTCAAGCGGGTCTGGCTGACCAGGCTGGGCGAAAACGTGTGCGTCAGGGAGAAGGTGGCGTGGTTATCCACGTTCGTCTGACCGGTTTCATAGCCTTGGTACGGGCTGGTGTTGATAGTGCCGGCGAAATCGTCCTCGTTGTATAGAGCGTAGCGGAACGACATCTGCGTTTTTGGGCTCAGGTTGTAGTCGATGTTGCCGACGATGTCATAGGTGTTCTGCGGAGATCCGCCGCCCGCGTCCGCCGCGGTCTGGTAGGTAACCTCGTTGAACATCGGTGTGCCGGCAGGGAGCGCGTTGCACGGGCCCGCGGCGGCGGCGCCGTTGCAAATGCTGCCGAGGTCCGACTTGGCGAACGTAGCGAGCGTCGACAGGTCGCTGCGCATTTTACCGTAAGTGCTGAAGAACGACTGGGTGTTGGCACCGGCGGCCGCAATCAACTGCGTGGTGGGAACCATCGCAATCTCGTTCGCGTGGCTGCGAACGCGCGTCCACTCGGTGTTCTGGAAGAAGAAGAGCTTGTTCTTGATGATCGGCCCGCCAATCGAATAGCCGAAGTTGTTGCGGTCGTAAATGCCCTTGGGCAGACCGTTGGCGTCGTTGAAGAAGCTGTTGGAACCCAGCGCCGAAACCCGGTTGAACTCGTAGGCCGAGCCGTGGAAATTATTGGTGCCGCTCTTGGTGATCACGTTGACCACGCCGCCGGAGGCGCGCCCGTATTCCGCCGAGAAACTGCTGGTCGTCACCGAGTATTCCTGCACCGAATCGAGCGGAACCTGCTGGCCGACGGTGGCCGTGAACTCATCGT
>CAZFOP010000318.1:0-5097 GCA_964520085.1 uncultured Solibacteraceae bacterium
CAAGTTCGACCGCCTGGAATGGATGATCGAAAAAACCACCGAGCTGGGCGTCGATTGCATCCAGCCGCTGGAAGCCGCTCGCAGTGAAAAGGGACTGTTAAAGGCTTCCGCCAAACGCGCCGAACGTTGGGTGCGGATTGCGCGCGAAGCCGCCGAGCAGTCGCGCCGCTTGCGCGCGCCCGAAATACTGCCGGCCGTTCGTCTGGGTGCTTGCCTGATGGAGACTGCCGGTGTGCGCTACCGTCTGGAAGAAGGTGCCGCGCCTCCGTTGGCGCGCCTGCTGGCGCATCCCTCCGCACCAACGAACGAAGTGCGGCTGCTGGTGGGCCCCGAAGGCGGTTGGACCGGCGAGGAGCGCGAATCGGCCGCGCGCGCCGGTTGGCTGCCCACATCGCTTGGGCCCAGCGTGCTGCGCGCGGAGACGGCGGCCATCGCGGCTGTCGCGGTGGTGGCCTCGGCGTTCGCCGCCGCCACTCGGTACAATGAGACAAGGGACGGGGAAACTTTCGGGAAGCCCTTGCGAGACTGAGCGCTGGAGCCCACCCGCTGCATCGGTTCCCGAGGCGAATAAAGCGTGTATTTCGATTACTGCTTGTTGGCTATCTTCGTTTGCGTCCAGTGGCGCATCTCCACCTTGTGCCTGCGCGCCGTGCGTGCGCGATTCGGCCGGCGTTGGCTGCCGCTGTTCGGCGCCGGCGTGCTAGTCTTCGATGGCCTGATCGCCTTCGGTTATTTCTGCACCTTTCATGAAAGGGCGAGCCGGCTGGGAATACCGGGCTGGTTGGGGGCGCCGATGGGTGGCGCGGCGATGGCCTGGCTGCTGGCCGGCACCGGCATGCTGGCTGTGTATGAGGTTCTCCGCCTCGTCGGCCGCGGGCTTGGCGCCGATACGGACCCCTCCCGGCGGCGCATCCTGCAAGCCGGCGGATCGGCCTTGATGGCGGTGCCCTGTGCCGCGCTGGGTTACGGCGTGTTCATCGAGCGTCTGAACTTCCGCGTGCGTGAGGTGGATGTTCCGTTGGCCAGTCTCGCCGCCGATCTGGATGGGCTGCGGATTCTTCAGATAAGCGACATTCATCTGAGCGCATTTCTCAGCGAATCCGATCTGGCCCGCGTAGTGGATGCGGCGCGCGAGTTGCGGCCCCAACTCGCCGTGGTCACCGGCGATCTGATTTCCTCCCCCGGCGATCCGCTGGACGCCTGCATCCGCCAATTGGCCCGGCTCAAGGCCGACTCGGGCGTGTTCGGGTGCATGGGTAACCACGAACGCTACGCGCGCGCGGAGGTTTACACCGCGGCCGCCGCGGCGCGTGTGGGTATCGAGTTCCTGCGCCACCGCTCGCGCCAGTTGCGCTTCGGCGATGCGACCCTCAACCTGGCCGGGGTGGACTATCAGCGGGTGGGCGAGCGCGAGCTCTACCTGAGGGGCGCCGAGCGGCTGATCGTGCCCGGCGCGGCGAACATCCTGCTGTCGCACAATCCGGACGTGTTTCCGGTCGCGGCGCATCAGGGTTACCATCTGGTGATGGCGGGTCACACGCACGGCGGCCAGGTTACGGTGGAAATCCTCGACAAGTCCATTAACGCCGCGCGCTTCTTCACGCCTTACGTCTACGGGCTATACGGTGATTCGCGCGCCGCCGCTTACGTCACGCGCGGGATCGGCACCATCGATATTCCAGCCCGTATCGGCGCGCAGCCTGAAATCGCCGTGCTGCGGTTGAGAAAGGCTTGAACTCCGGGGCCCCACGTGCGCTATCTTGTTCTGAGCGATCTACATTCCAACTGGCAGGCCCTCGATGCTGTGACCGCCGCCGCCGCCGGCCGTTATGACCGAGCCCTCTGCTGTGGCGATCTGATCGGTTATGGCGCCGATCCCAACCCGGTGGTCGAATGGGTGCGCGATCACTGCACCGCGGTGATTCGCGGAAATCACGATCGTGTCTGCACGCCCGACGAGGATCTGGGATGGTTCAATCCTGTGGCGCGCTACGCCGCCCTGTGGACCGCGCAGGCGCTCACGCCCGCCAACGCCGCCTACGTGACGGCCCTCGCCAAGGGGCCGCTGGTGATGGACGGCTTTCAACTCGCCCACGGCGCGCCGCACGACGAAGACGAATATATGATGTCCGCCGCCGAGGCGGCGCAGGCGTTCGAATACCTGGACACGCGGCTTGTCTTCTTCGGTCACACGCACATCCAGGGCGGCTTCATTTGGAATCATGGACGCGTGGAGACGATTGCGTCATTTTGGCAAAGCGAATGCCCGGGCGTTATGCACGTGGATGACGACTGCGGCTACCTGGTGAACCCCGGCTCGGTGGGCCAGCCGCGCGATCACGATCCGCGCGCCGCTTACCTGATCTACGACTCCGATACGGCCGTGGTCGAATACTGCCGCGCCGAATACGACGTAGCTACCGCGCAACGCCGGATTCTCTTGGCAGGCCTGCCCGAGATCCTCGCCGACCGTCTCGCCGACGGGCGTTGAAAGCCGCTGGACGCGGTAGGACAGACGATCGGTTCCTGTCGTCTGTCAAGTGTCCCGCTTTGGCGCGGCATGACCACGAAAGGAGATGGTCTGTCCTACCAGCCCCGAGAAGCAGTGTTCAGTCGAATCGGCCTTACCGCGGCTTCACGTCTCCGCAATCCGGGCCGAGGTACCTCGATGCGAAGGTCATCTTGGACTTCATCGGGCCCGAAGCACTGTCCATCGTCAGATCCATCGCGCCGCTGCCGGATTCTGGGCTGAGCGCTTCGAACGTCATCGTGCCGCTGGACTTGCCGTTTTTCATCGTGCAATCAACGTTGACCACCTGCTTGGTCGGGGACGAGCTGATGAGTGTGGACTGACACGTCCTCCGCGGGTCGTTGTTGAAATCGAGCGCGCGGCTCATCGATTCCTTGGTCAGACACGACTTGACCACTATGCCCTGTGTTCGCGCCTCCATGGCCGCGCGCGCCTGTGCAGGCATGTTCGCCAGCACCGCATCGGGCAGCTGCACTTTCGAGTTCATCGTGACTTCCCACAAGCCGGGCTTCATCGCCAGCGGCGTGAAGTCGGCTGCGGCCGCGATCAGCGGCAACAGCGACACAGTTCCGACCACAATCGCTCTTCTCACTAGTCCTCCATTCGGCCCCGCGAAGGGACCGATCAGTCAAAGCATCGCACGCGCAAGCCGTGCCGCGCAATGGACCCGGTCGCCCGGCGGCGACTACGCATTCCGAGGTTGGTGCCTTTATATGCTTGGCGGAGCCAACTCTTCGCTGCGGGCCGGGAGATCCCCACACGGGGACATCACCTCGGGCGCCAGGCGGGCCGTTGCTCGGGCGGGAGCACGGCTGCCCGTTCGAGGTCGGGCCGCAGTTCCGAGCAATTGTCGCACAGCCGAATAATGTCACAGCGCTCCCTGGAACACCCTACCGAGCCGAACTGCGCCCAGTAGATTCGTTCGGCGTGGTCAGTCATGTCGCACCGCAGCAGCAGCAGATCTCCCTGGCCAAGCTCGGAGAGCAAATACTCGCCCGCTGCCTTTTGTGAAAGAAAAGCGCGCACGTATTCCGGTTTCATTCCGGCCGCGATGGCCGCGCTGGCGGCCATTTCGGCGCACTCCCCGTAGAACACGGCGAAATCCGCCGATTCCGCCGCCGCGCCAATCCACTGGTGCCGCTCCTTCGCAGGTTGTCCGGAGTCGGTTACGTCGCTGATCGCCAACAGCCGGCGGCGCGCCTGAGCCGTGCGGATTACCCGCAGGGCCTGTTCGCAGGAATCGATGGAAGGGAGAAAGTCGTCCCGCAGAATCGTGGCTCCGGAGGGCAACGGCAACGGCTGCAGCCGCGCGGTGAAGGGCTCGCAGCCAGCCAACGCGGATGCCGCCACGGAGAGATCGATGTCGTAGGCAAGCCCGGTCGCCAGCGCGGCCAGCGCCGCGTAGACCCAGTGCTCGCCGACGAACTGCGTCTGGACCGGATGAGAACGGCTGCCGTGGTGAACGACAAAAGACAGCCGGCAGGGCCACTGCGCCGATACGTCGCTCGCCCAAACGTCGCAGTCCGGCGACGTCCCGAACGTCAGCACTCTCGCACGGCATCGCTTCGCCATGGCTCGAACGCGAAAATCATCTCCGTTCAGAATCGCCACGCCGCGCGGACCCAACGGGCGCAGCAGGCACTCCTTTTCCGCCGCGATATCCTCCAGAGTCTGGAAATTCTCCGTGTGGCAACGGGCCACGTTGAGTACGACCACGGCATCCGGCTTCACCTGCCAGGAACCGCGGCGAAGAGCCCCCGGAAGGTTAGTGCCGATCTCGATGACGGTGATCCGGTGACGCCATCTCGTGCGCAGAATCGTCTCGGCCAGCCCAGTCCGGGAGTTCTGGCCGTCACGGGTGGCGTTCGTCAGGTACCTTGCCGATAGCACCGCCGCGACCGCGCGCGACGAAGTCGTCTTCCCCAGGCTGCCGGTCACAGCCACGAAGGTGGTGCGGAACATCAGCCTGCGCCACAGAAACGAGAGCGCGCTCAACGCGAAGCCATAGACCTTTTTCGGCGCCGTCATGCTAGGGTTACCTCTCGACCATAGCAGAATCGGCCACAGATCAACACAGATGGACTCAGATTGAGAACACAAGACTTATCTGTGCTCACCTGTGGCTCAAGAAACTCTTTCGCGACTTTTTCCAGCACCCTGTTAGTGCACGGCGCCGCCCTTCGTCTGGTAGCGCGGCTTTTTCATTACCAAAAGCAAGGGTAGCATCAGCAGAAAGACCACCGACATCACCAGAAACGTGTCGACGAAGGAAACCACCGAGGCCTGCCGCTGGACCATGCCCCAGATCATCCCATAGGCGCGCCGCAGCGCGGTGGTGGGGTCGCTGCCATGCGCCATCATACTTGTTTGGATGCCGTGCGCCATGGCTCGCACTTGCGGATTCAGCGCGGTGACGTGCGCTCCCAGCAGTTGCGTGTTGTACTGCTGGCGGCGGAACAGATAGGTGGTTGCGCTGGCAATTCCAAAGCTACCTCCCAAATTGCGCATCAGATTGAACATGCTGGTGGCGTTGCCCATCTCTTCCCGCGAGATGCGATCCATGGTGG
>CAZFOP010000319.1:0-5080 GCA_964520085.1 uncultured Solibacteraceae bacterium
TCGGACCGCACGCATCGAAGCTTGACGTCACAACGTCAAAGAGGCCGTTGTTTTCAAAGTCGTCCACGATCAAGCCGCCAGCCTCGTCGAAGGCGTTCAATCCGGCCTCCGGAGCCACGTCCGTGAATCGGCCGATATCGGCCGCCGCCTCGAACAACGAGGGCGGCAGCAGGTACTGTTGCGGCACTCCCGCCGGATACCGTCCCAACATCATATACGTTAGGTTCAGTAGCCATTTCAGTTCCAGATCGTCGGGCCTCTTTTCGAGACTCGACAGAAAGTGTCGGATCGCCATCTCGCCGCTCTCGGTCCGGGCGTAGCTCGCGCCCGGCGCCATCGGAAAGATGCACCGATCTCCAGGGCTATGGTAGACGTCATTCTCCATCTGGAACTTCTGCATGTAGCCGATGCCGATCATCTCGTCGAGGTAGTCCGCCGCTTTCGGCATTTGGGCCAGTGCAGCCGGATAAGCCTGCTGCCACTCGGCGATCGCCTGATCCATTTCGCCTTTGTAGGCATAATGCAGACCAATCGACATCTGCAGAGACAGGATGTCGTAAGTAGTCTTCTCCGTGACCGGCGAGGCCTGAGCCGCACCCAATAGTCGGCTTTGACGGTCCGTCAGTGCCGCCATCGACTGCCGTTGGGTCTGGCAGGATCGGTGCAAGTCCTGTTCCCAGTGCTCCTCCTTCGGAAAACTGTTCCATGCGGATTCGGCGTCGGCAAGGCCATCGACGCCGAACGAGTAGCGCATATTGACTCTGGAGTTGATGGCAAACTCGCGCGCCTGTTTGGCTCTTTCAAGTTCGATCAACTCCTCGGGTTTTAGGAGTTTCAATATGGCGAATCCCCTGGGCAGCTTAACGACACCCGAGAACTCCCCGGGAATCAGGCCAGTCAGAGCCTCTTGCAGTTCGGTACGGAGCATGGTTGGGTCGACGTCACCCATAAGCCCGCCATCGTCCGACGTGGGGTCCGTGGACGTCTCCTTGGCAAGCACCGCAAAGTCCGTGCCGCCCCTGAGCAGGTCCAGTGTCCGCTGGGCCTTTTCGGGCGACTCGACCACGATCAACCGCAAAGAGACTGGTGTCGGTGCCCTATCGGGCGGGGGCGCCCCCAGCGCCGGCGCCAATGCGCATCCTACACAGAGGATCGCGGCGATTAATGGCGACTGACATTCCTTAAACAGTCTCGTGCGGGACACGTGTGACATTCTCTCCTCAAAAGACACTGATGTGACAGACGGTTCCAACTAAGCTTCTACTATCGGACGATGTCAACGGCGACGCAATACTGCGATTACATTAGTGCGAGTGGCTCACACAGTGAAACGCACCGGAAGATGTTGTAAGTGGTACGACAGGCAGATGTGGACTATGAACACGAGGTCGAGCGACTCTTTGGCTGAGTTAGGCAGCGGCCGGCAGTCGCGGTGCAGCCGTCGCGCTGTTCGAGCGTGGCGCGAAGGAGTATCCAACAACCTCGTCGAGAGACACACTGCCGCGGACGAATACAGACAAGCAGCCGCATGCGCCTATCTGCGGTTATCCGCGGCTCGCGAGCCTATGTTAGGCGAACTACATTAGAACACTGCCTTGATTGCGAGTTGCATCAGACGCGGCGAACCGGCCTGCAGGATCTTGCCGAACGCCGGAGACTCCACGTCGTTTTCCGGTGGTCCGACATTCGGATGATTGGGCCGGTTGAAACACTCCGCACGGGACTGCACTCGCGGGGTTTCGTCGATGTTGAAGTACTTGAGCAATGAGACCTCGGCGTCTTCGATTACCGGACCGCGCACCACGTTTGTTGCCTCACTGTTTAGGCGGTTCGCCCGTAGTCACAAGAGAGACGCCGGAGATGCCCTCGGCCGAAGCCAGAACCTTTCTGAGCCTTTCTGGATTGGCGCCGCTGCGGCATTCTGCTGCCACAAGCATCCGCAGTGCGGTGGCCGGAGTCGTATCGGGCTGAAGCCGAAACATCCAAGACATGTTTGTCGAAGCCAGCGTCTTATCGGCGGCGAGCGCCACTACTGGCACAACGCTCTTCAGTGCCGTTTGCTCGGCCAGATGACCGGAATTGCGATCCAGCGCGAGAATTGCCAAAGCATGATCGTCCATAAGAGCCTTGACTAGAGCAGTGGATGCGGCTCCCAAATCCTGATCGCTCTCTACCGGCAACAGCTTTAGCTCGCGGCCCTTGATTGCGCTCGACGCGATCTCGGCCTGCATCTCCGGTGTTGCAACTACCGCAGTGGCTTTTGGCCCGAAGATCACGATGCTCACTGGTCCTGCCAGCGCCTCCTTGCGATGCGGCCCGGCATCGTCGACGCCAACCTCGCCAACACGCGCATAAGGCGACTGCATGGCAGCGGGCGCCGGTTGCCTGGAAAGATGGCACTGTGGCGTTGCAGGCGCTAGCGCAACCGCCGGTGTCTTTTCCATCAAGGCAACGCGATAAGTGATTGCGCCGTTATGTACCGTGCCTAGGTACAAAGGGGCTGTGTTCTTCAAATTGGGATCGAAGACCATGTGCCCAGTCACGCCATCGTATTCTTCGACATTGGCCAGCGCGTCGTGAATCCGCGCCCGGTTCAGCCCCGCCTTGCAAATCGAATCCAGCAGCAGATTCATCGTGTCATAGGCCATCGCGGCAAACTGCTCTGGCTTTTCGCGGAACCGGTTCTCAAATCGGCGGTTGAAGTCGATCCAGTGAGGGTCGTTGCGGTTGGGATCGTAGGGATATACGGCTTCGAACCCTTCAGCGGCATCGCCAGCCTCTTTCAGTAGCGTATCGCCCAAAGTGCGAAACGCTCCAAACACGCGCTGCTTCATCCCTGCCGCACGCATCTGCTTTAGAATCGCCGCCGCCTCCAACTCGTCTCCTACCAGAAAGACGGCATCTGGGCGCGAACTGCGGATCACCTTCAGTTGCTTAGTGTAATCCTTGTCTCCTGGCTGAAAGATCTGCTCCATCACCACCGGATGGCCCAGACGGCGCGAGGCGTCGAGAAACTTTGGAAGGCCATATCGGCCGTATCGGCTGCTCGCCCTGAGAACCGCTACACGCTTCAAGCCAAGCTCGGTATAGATGTGGCGAGCCAGCGTCAGATACTGCTGCCGGTCATCCTGCATGGTCCCGAGGTACCACGGAATGGTGGTCTCGGGAACCGTAGGGTCGGTGTTGGCCGAACTGACGACCGGAAGCTCCGCGCGCAGGGCCACGCGCAGTGCAATGTGAGTCGACTCCGAACTAATGGAGCCGAAGATCGCCCAGACTCCTTCGTCGTAGGCCATCTTCACTGTCTCGTTGGAGGCAGCGCCCCAGATCGCCGCGTCAGTGGGCCGGACGTCGCCATAGACCGCCTTCGCCTGCCAGTTGTTATAGTCGTTGTGCACCATCAGTTTGAAGGGCTTGCCTCCATAGCCGCCACCCGCATTGGCCTCTTCCATCGCCAACTGCGCGCCGTGCAGCATTCGCAATCCAAGAACCGATTCCGAGTTGTTCTCGATTGGCCCGAAAAAGCCAATGCGCACCTCAGTCAGATCCTTGGGATCGGGGATCTTCCTCGCTGCGCCCATATAGATATTGGGACGCGTGTAGTTGGTGTCGTAGGGTGCCCTGAACTTGGCATAGGGTCGCATGTCCGCCGGTTCTCCTGCGTAAGGCGTAACTTCGCGGTCGCGCGGAGGTCCAGGCGGATGCGCGCCGCACTCGCATACTCTCTTTTCAGTGCTCGTGTCCGCAGTTCTGGCCGCATCCTGGCCTAGGCAATGAGCCGCGAAACCAATAGCGAAGATACCGAATATAACCAACAACCATCCCTTGCGCATCACAATAACTCCTTGCTGTCTCCAGCATGTCTATACGGCGAAAACCTCGCACTGGCATTTCACGTCTATGCCCATCCCTTCGCGGCGATCCTGACTTCTTACGGTTGACGAATGCCATGGCTCAACCCTTCTGCGGTTGCCACCCAAATATCGTCTCCTTGAAAGTCGATGCCGAGAATGTAGTTGTGCGCTGGCGCCGTGGTCACGGAAACGCGCGTTACGACGCCCTTTGCGTCGCGCACCGTCATTTCCGGCTTGCCGTCTGTAAGCGAAGGACGATAGACAGCCCAGTTCACGCCGTCGTAATAGGCCAGTCCCTGGTCGGTGCAGAACCAGGCGCGATCGGCATCTACCCCTTTAACCTGATTGGTGAAGTTCGAGGGAAGGCCGCTGTCTATCTTCAGAAAGTTGTGCCAGTAGCGGCCGTCGTAGCGGCTGTCGCCGAAATACGTGGCCGCCCATATAACGTTGCTCTTCTCGATATAGCTGACAGAAGTGACAATCTCATGGATGAGGCCCTGATCCTTGTAGAGCACCATCTCCGTCTCGCCGTCGGGATCGTCGTACCTGTCCCACTTCCCGCTCTTCTGATCGTATTCAAGAACGCCACTGCCCCAAATGCCATAAATGACCTTCGTGGGCGTGGCAGAGACCGCATACGTCCAAATCTCGCCCATGGGCGTGTTGCGCTCGTTGTAAAGCGACCACTGATTTGTGTGCAGGTTCAGGCGGCAACCGCCGGCGGCAGTGGCGATCCACACGTTCTCGCCTTCGATTGAGATGTTGTAAACCACGTCGTTGCTCAACCCCGAGTTCAACTGCGTGAAGCTATCGATGTGTCCGCCCGAAATCCGGCTTAGGCCACCCATTGTTCCGGCCCACACATCGCCGGTACGCTTGTCCAGAGCGAGAGAAATGACGGCGCGATGTGCCAGCCCGTCCGCGGTTGTGTAGACCTTCCAGGCATGGTTCTCGTAGACCGCCAGTCCTTTCTCCGTGCCCGCCCAGATACGATCTCCCTCGACCAGCACCGCGAAGACGTGGTTGTTTGGCAAACCGTTCGCAGTCGTGAAGTTCTCAAAGCGATAGCGCGGCATCTGCGGCGGCGCGGCAACCGCCAGCGGGACAAGAGCAATCGCGGCGGCTGCCAGTAGCATTGCGATCATGCAGAGCTTCTTCATCACATCCCCCCTTTATCGAGTCCTGAGATACTCGATCAGATCGTTGAGTTCATCCTTGGTCAGATC
>CAZFOP010000320.1:0-5079 GCA_964520085.1 uncultured Solibacteraceae bacterium
GTTTCGCCGGGGATCTTCGAGTTAAATGGCTCGGGGCTGGTGGCGGCCTGGGTTTTGCCGGTGATTTCCGGCACGCAGCAACCTTTACAGCCGGTGTGGCAGGTGGTGGACGGAGAAGTGGTTCCTTTGGCCGTAAGTCTCGGGCCGTCCACGGAACAGATCTATCTGGAAATGTACGGCACTGGTATCCGAAACGCCAAGACAGTCACCGTGACGGTGGGCGGCTTGAGCGTGCCGAAGCTATACGCCGGGGCCGCGCCGGGATTCGTGGGAGAGGACCAGGTGAACATCGGCCCACTACCTCCGGCGCTGGCAGGGCAAGGAAGCGTGAACATCGTTGTGACCGCGGATGGACAGCAGACGAATGCCGTCGCAGTAACCATCCAATGAACGCAAGCGAAGATTGAGGGCTCGGTCGAAGTTCTGGCGGGACGCCGCTGGGCGTCGACAGTACGCTGCTCGATGTATCGCTCAACGAATGAGTTAAGGAATGGTGGGCCGATTGCCAACTGCACGCAACCAGGTCACGGATGGTTTCGGAAGGAGGCGCGGCGGCGGACGAGGAGATCCGCTTGACAGATTCGATCGAGGACTTACTGACTAGCCTCAGCAATGCCGGACGGTCGGCCCAGTTGGTCTTGTCACGCCCTCACCCCAAAATGTGGTTTCGACAAGCGCGTCCGAGGATCGTGGTCGTGAAGGTTGCCTTCCCTGAAGAGTCGCGCGACCAAACCTGTCGCTCTTATCAAGTTTCCGAAATAGCCTATTCCGCAGAAGTGCGCGCCCCAACTCCCAAGAAGGCCGATTCTGGCAGATGAGCGTTCGGGCTGCGTTGCCGGCCGTGCAGGAAACCGGCCGACTTGCGGGAAGGGATCGCTGACGCGTATAAGGGCCAGTTTCGAATTGCCAACAGACGTCCTTGCCTGAGTTCACACCCGCGGAATCGGAGCCTGCGGGATTCAGATGGTCAACCCTTTCATTGCGGCCGCTTCATCTTGAAGCCCGTCGTCGCCTCGGTGTAATCCGCGGTGTAACCCGCGCGCTGAATGGGATGCGTCGCCAGAAGGTCGAAGATTCCTTCCTTGAGATAAGCGCGATTGATGTGTATGCCAACGACTTCTCCGATCGTCAGGTACTGGTCGAGCGCTGAGCCGTCAGCGCCATGCAACTGTATAATTTGCACTAGCTTGCATTCAAGCGCCGCCGGGGCCTCCGCGACGCGCGGCGGCATTACCAGCCGGCTCGGAGCTGCGTCCAGTTTCGCGAACTCGAATTCGCCGACGCCACGCGGCAAGGCGGCGGACGTCCGGTTCATTTTCTCCGCAAGCGGACGGGTGACAAGATTGCAGACAAATTCGCCGGTCGCCTTGATATTGGACACCGTGTCCTTCCAGCCAGACGAGCTGAACATGACCATTGGAGGGTGGTCGCACACAGCATTGAAAAAGCTGTACGGCGCAAGATTCACGCGGCCTTCCGCGTCTCGAGTCGAGATCCAGCCGATCGGTCGCGGCGCGACGATCGCCTTGAATGGATCGTGCGGCAGGCCGTGCCCTTTCGAAGGCTCGTAGAAGTGAAATTCCGACATTGTGTCCATCATATATAAGTGTCTGTGTCGCTTCCAAGCTCGAATCAGCGGGGCTAATCCACTTGGGTTCCGTTGCGGTGCTGACTTGAACTGGCCTGCCGGCGTTTCAGCCTCTCTATCAAGGCGGGATCGCTGGGCCGAACGAATCTGAGCCGCGCTGGCACGAGCGGATCTACACTCCGCTTCGAATCTCGCCCAGCGCTTCTTCGCAAATCGGCATAAGCCGGAGTCGAGTCTTCGCCGATCCACGTATGCCCGCGCCTCCTGCCAGTCCCGTTCCGCTGCAATCGACGGTTGGCCGGTGGCAGTGACTGCCGCACACCCGCCGCTACGATTCCAGGCCCATCTGGGTGAGGCGGTAGCGCAAGGCGTTGCGCGTCAGGCCGAGCAGCCTGGCGGCCTGGCTCTTGTTGCCGTCGGCGCGGCGCAGAGCTTCGCGGATGATTTCCTGCTCATACGCATCGAGCGTCAACCCGTCGGGCAGGAAATGCGGATCGGTCTGCGAACGTGGACGACGGTCGGCTTCCATCTTGATATCGACGGCATCGAGAGCCGTGCCCGTGCACATCACCAGGCTGCGTTCGATTACGTTCTCGAGCTCGCGCACGTTGCCAGGCCAGTAGTAAGCGATCAGCTTTTCCATGCCGGCATCGGTGATGCGCTCGACCTGGCATCCGTTTTCCGGTGCCAGTTTGTGTACGAAGTGGTTGGCCAGAAACGGTATGTCCTGCTTGCGCTCGCGCAGCGGAGGGATGTTGAGCGGCACCACGTTGAGGCGGTAGTACAGGTCTTCGCGAAAGGTGCCCTGCTCGAGCGCGGCGCGCAGATCCTGGTTGGTGGCGGCCACCACGCGCACGTCGATGCGGCGCGTCACATTGCTGCCCAGCCGTTCGAACTCGCGCTCCTGCAGGATGCGCAGCAGCTTCACCTGAATGGCTGCCGGCACGTCGCCGATCTCATCCAGAAAGACCGTGCCTGTATCGGCCTGCTCGAATTTGCCGGGCTTGGAGGTTTGCGCGCCGGTGAAGGCGCCCTTCTCGTAGCCGAATAATTCGCTCTCCATCAGGTTTTCCGGGATGGCGCTGCAATTGATCTTCACCAGCGGGCGGTCGCGCCGCGGCGAGTGGAAATGGATGGCGCGGACGATCAGGTCCTTGCCGACACCGCTCTCGCCGGCCAAAAGCACGGTGGCGCGGGTGGGAGCCACGCGTTCGATGGCCGCGAAAATCTCCTGCATCGCCGGGCTGCGGCCGATGATGTTGTCGAACTCATAGCGGCGGCCGAGCTCGGCCTTCAGCTCGCGGTTCTCCTCGCGCAGCGCCCGCACTTCGAGCGCCTTCCCGACCACCTGCATCAGATGATCGAGTCCGAACGGCTTGAGCAGAAAATCCGTGGCGCCGGCCTTCATGGCTTGCACCGCCGTCTCGACGCTGCCGAATGCAGTCATCATGATCACGGGGACATGCGCGTTCTGCCGGCGGATGACGCCGAGAAACTCGAGGCCGTCCATCGAAGGCAGCTTCAGATCGGTGAGCACCAGGTCGGCGCGGTCGACCACTTTGAGCGCCTCTTCGGCGGTGGCGGCTTTATCGACGTCAAACCCTCCGGAGACGAGCTGCAGCTCGATCACGCGGCGGAGTTTCTCTTCGTCTTCGACGACCAGGATGCGTTTTTTCATAAATGTGCGGCACACACCGGACGCGCCGCAGTGTGTGGGGCAGGATGGTATCCTGCGCGGCGGTTGGCAACCGGACCGCAGCTTGCCAAGCTGCCCCACAACGGGTGCCTACAGCGGCCCGAGTTCCTATTCCTCCGTTCGGCCCTCCATCGGCAACGTCACGCGGAACACGCTGCCTTTTCCCGCTTCGCTCTCCACCGTTATGTTACCGCCGTGTTCGTCGACGATTTTGGAAACGATGGCCAGCCCGAGGCCCACGCCGGCCGGCTTGGTGGTGAAGAACGGGTTGAAGATGCTGTCGCGCTGGGCGGGATCGATGCCACAGCCGCGGTCGATCACGGAGACTTCCGCGTTGCCGCCGGCCGCGCGCGTCTTCAGCGTTACGGCGCCGCCGGGCGGGCTCGCCTGCGCGGCGTTGAGCAGGAGGTTGTAGATAGCGTGTTCGAGCAGCTCGGCATCGAATGCGAACGGCGCGATATCGGGCTGGTAGTTGCGATAGAAGGCGATGCCGGGCGCCTCGCGCTCGGCCAGCGCCACGGCGCGATCCAGCGTCTGCGCCAGATCGGCCTGGGCGACTTGCAGTTGGAGCGGGCGCGCGAATTGCAGGAAGCGTGTGATCAGCGAGTTACAGCGGTCCACTTCGGTGGCGATGAAGCCGGCCACTTCGTGCGCCACTTCGTTCTCCGCGGCCAGGCTGCGCGCCAGCACCTCCGACGAAGCGCGGATGGTGCCGAGCGGATTGCGCAGCTCGTGGGCGAGGCCGGCGGAAAGTTGGCCCAGCGCGGCCAGCCGGTCCACGCGGCGCCGCTCTTCTTCGGCCTGCTGGAGTTGGGCGTTGGCCGCGGCGAGCTGTTCGGCCGCGGCGCGCGATTTGCGGGTCTGGCTGCGCAGGTCCTCGGCCACCGAGTTGGCCAGGTTGCCAATCATGGCCAACACCACCAGGCGCGGGACCGGGTCGACAAGGACCTCGGATGGGTCCCTCACCCAGAACAAGAAGACCAGGTACGCCGCGCCGGCCGCGGCGGCGCACAGCGTGGTTCCCATTACCCCGAACACAGTGGCCGCCGAGACCACCGGCAACAGCAGCACCGGCCAGTACACGCTGTTGATGGAGCCGGTGTATCCAATCAGCATGAACGCCAGGGCCAGTTTGATCGCGATCCAGACCACGCGGCTGCGGGTGGTCGGCTCGGCGGGAATCTTCGGCTCCAGCACCTGAGCGACGCCCAGCGCCACCAGGAAGACGATTTCAGGAGCTTCGCCCGCGTTCTGCGGCCATGCGATCAGCACGCCGAACAGCACCAGCCACACGAAATCCCGCGGTTGGACCAGGCGAAGCGAGCGGGCCACGATTCGCGGAAGGTGCGGCATATGAACGGATGCGAGCAGCCGAATGGCGGCATCGCCGCAAAAACGAAGAACCGCCAAGACTGTCGCCGCTACATTATGCCACAATGAGGTAGAAAGTCTCATGCCCAAATCGAGTATGTTGGATCAGGACCCGTCTGCCGGTCCGGATTCTCAAATCAACAGCGAACCCGGCGAGTCGTTTGCCGACATTCTTTCGCAGTACGAGCGGACGAGCTCCCACGCCGGTGAGGAACGTCGCGGATTCAATGGCACGGTGGTGGCCGTGACCGCGGAGTCGGTTCTGATCGATATCGGTTTCAAGACCGAAGGTATTCTGCCGATCGCGGAGTTCACCAAGGTCGGAGAGACTGTCCAGCGCGGCGACAGGATCCCGGTCTCGATTAAGGGGCGCGATCCGGAAGGCTACTACGAACTGTCGCGCATGAAGGTGGAGCGGCCGCGC
>CAZFOP010000321.1:0-5066 GCA_964520085.1 uncultured Solibacteraceae bacterium
CCGATGCTGTTCGGATTGCGGCAGATTACGTTCTGGCAGGGTCTCGGGCTGCTGGTTCTATGCCGGATTCTGTTCGGAGGCTTTGGTAATCATGGGTCGGATCGCTCCAATTCACGGCGGCACTGGGGGCGAATGACGCCCGAGGAGCGCGAAAAGTTCCGCCAGGATATGGGCTCCCGCTGCGGCGGTTTTGGGGCGCCAACCAGCGGAGCCAACGAGCCGGCCTGATGGTGCCGGCTTTCGCACCACTACCGCAAGAGAGGCAGTCCTCATCCGGCCGGCCCGTGCCGGCCGGATGTATACTGTTGGGATATCTCGCGGCTCGACCAAGCTCCAGCAATGTAAGTCCTGGAATTATGAAAATCACTACGGTTTCCGCAAACGAGTTGGAGCTTAAGGAGGGCGGCACCACCGGCATCGTGGTCGGAGTTGCCCTGGTCATCGCCGGCACATTGGTCTGGTATCGCCTCCACGATTCCAATCCAATCGTTATATGGGTGGCGCTGGCGCTGGGCGCGGCCGGCATTGCCGCGGTTTTCTTCAGTTCATCCATCACGGTGAACGCCAACAAAGCAACCGGCCAGATTCGCTACCAGAAGAAACGATTGGTGGGAGCGCAGGACACGACGTATGCCATCGCCGATGTCTTTCGCATCGAGACCCGCAAGCAGTGGCGACTGCAAAACACGCCCGGCCCCGAGGGCCAGCCCAGCAATATGCAGCAGCCGGTGCTGGTGGCGCAGTCGGTGATCGTTTTCAATGACGGGCGGGAAGTGGCGCTCGACCACCAGAAGACATCTTCCACGACATCCATCGGCTCGACGGTTGTGATGGGAGGCCAGGGGGCGGAGACCGCCATCGCGGCTCAGGTGGCGAAATTCCTCAACGTCCCCTTCCAGGAAATCATGCCGCCAAACATGGGTGCGGGAATCAATATTATCAGCGGACCCGGCGGGGCTCAGTTCTAGGCGAAGGCGAGCCCGCGAGGAGACCGCACTAAAGCAACGTCCAAGTCGCGCAACTGGTCTGTTTGGCAGCCGATTTCCTGAGTAGCATCGCCAGCGGCCGTCAGGCGGAGCGCGTCCTTGCCGGTCCAGTATGGCTGACAGCGTACATTTCCCACATCGAATAATAGGGTGGGTGTGTGCCGGCCGCAAGAGCGGGACGCGCTCGCCGGAGGGCGTACCGGTACCGCCGCGTGCTAGCCGGTTTAAATTGTTTCGTATGTTGCGGGAGCGGCTGTAAGCCATTGGTAACGATGATCCGCATAGAAATTTTCAATTGGACGCGAGCGCTGCCGCGGCTTAATTTGAAGCATGGGAACAACAACGAGGATGGCAGTGGCGGACGCCGAGATTGGCCTCTTGCACAAGGTCAGCAACGTGGTCAGCTCGCAGTCGTCGGTCGACGAGGTTTTGGGCGAGGTGCTCGGTCTGGCGGCGCGGGCCACGGCTTGCGATGCGTGCTTAATCTACCTGTTCGACCGGGAATCGAACGAAATGGTGCTGCATGCGTCGCAAGTGCCGCACGCCGCGGACCTGGGGAAGCTGCGGATCAAGGTTGGCGAAGGGGTAACTGGCTGGGTAGCGGAGAACAAATCGGCGGTGGCGCTGGGGGAAAACGCTTACGCCGATCCACGATTCAAGCATTTCCAGACGCTGGTCGAGGACACTTATGAGGCGTTTCTTTCGGTGCCGCTGGTTTGCGCCGGCGACCTGATTGGCGTGGTCAACGTTCACCATCGCCTGCCGCACGAGCACACGAGCGAAGAGATTGCCATGATGAAGTTCATTGGCGAGCAGCTCGGTGTCACCATTTCCAAGTCTCTGCTGGAGCGGGAGAACGCCCGCCTGATGGAGGAGACGGCGGAGATGAAACGCGAACTGGAAACGCGCAAGATCGTGGAACGCGCCAAAGGACTCTTGCAGCAGAAGTACGGCCTCAGCGAGGAGGATGCCTATTTCCGGCTGCGCAATCAAAGCCGCCGTTTGCGCCGTCCGATGCGGGCGCTGGCGGAAGCCATCATTCTCGCGGAGGATCTGGATCGCGAGTCCTCCGCCGTCGCGCGGGACGAACGCGTCGCATAGTCGGCCAACCCACTTAAACCGCGCGCCGGCGGACAACCGCGGGCGATGGGGCTGGCTCGTGATTCGGCTTGCCGCTATCCCGCGGCGACTGCACCCGATTAATCTCTCTCCTCGCCCGAGATCGGCCTATAATTAGTGCAAAGGGAGGGTGCTGTGAAGAATGTCTGTATCCTTCTTGCGGCGGTGCTCGGCATGGCGGTCGGTGCCGCGGCGCAAGGACGGCCTCTAATAGTGGAGATTTCCGTCTGGAAGATCTTTGTACAAAACGATTCCGGCGAGCCGCTGAGCCGCTATTCGGCGGAGCTCTACGACTCGGTCCATCGGAAATTCGGCACGGCGGAACTTGGGTTCGACGGTGCATTCGAGTTCGAGCGGGTTCCCCTTGGCGACTACACGGTGGTTGTGAAAGATTCACACGGCGTGTCTGTACACCAGGAGTTCGTATCGGCCAAACCCGATGAGCGGGCGTCAATCCGGCTGCCCAAGAGGGAGGTGCCGCAGCATCCGGAAGGCCCGGTTTCGGTTGCGGAGCTGCGCCAACCGCCGGCAAAACAGGCGATGAAAGCCGCGATGGCTGGGCAAAAACTCGCGCAAGCGGGACAATTCGATCAGGCGGCGCTCGAATTCCAGAAGGCGCTCGACGTTTCGCCGGAGTTTGCCTTCGCGTACTCCGGCCTGGCCGCGAGCCACCTCCGCACCGGCAACTTCCGCGAGGCGGCGAGCGAAGCCAAACGCGCGATCGAGCTGTCTCAACCGAACCCGGTGGACCTGGCCAACTTGGCCTTGGCACAGCACCGGCTAGGGCAGATCGCCGAATCCACGGCGACAGCGCGGCAATGGCTGGCGCTGGCGCCGGACAATCCGAAGGCGCACTGGATTCTGGGGCTGCTGCTGGCGCGCGACAGGCGCACGCTGGCCGAGGCTGCTCAGCATCTCGAGCTAGCCGCGAAGGAGTTGCCGGCGGCGCGTGAGAATCTGGAAGCAGTGCGCCATGCGATGGCCACAGCGGGACCGCAGCCGAACCAGTAGGAACAGCGCAGGCCAGCGCTATGGCAACTTCTGGCCGTGGCACGTGTTTGAAATAGTACGCAGGCCCGATACTGCGAGACAATGATATTAAGGGGTCGCGTGCGATATTTTCACCCGACGGCCGGTTTTCTTCTTCTTACCGCCTGCTTCGCTGCGGCGGCGTACGGCGGCGATGCGCGGCCGGCGTTCACTCTGCCGTTCGAAAGCGCGGGCGATCTCACACCGCGCAACAGAATCGACGAACTTGTATTCGCCCACTGGAAAGAGCTGGGCATTCAGCCGGCGAATCTCTCTTCCGACAGCGTGTTCGTAAGACGCGTTTGGCTGGACGTGACTGGGACCTTACCTACCGCGCAGCAAGCCAGTGAGTTTCTCGCTAGCAAAGACCCCAACAAGCGCGCCGTCCTCATCGACCAGCTGTTGGATCGCGAGGAGTTCGCCGATTACTGGGCCATGAAGTGGAGCGATCTACTCCGCGTCAAAGCCGAGTTTCCGATCGAGCTGTGGCCCAATGCAGCGCAGGCGTATTACCACTGGATTCGCGATTCGGTGCACGAGAACAAGCCCTACGACCGGTTTGCGAGGGAGATGCTGACGGCGAGCGGCAGCAACTTTCGCGATGCGCCGGTGAACTTCTATCGCGCCATGCAGAACCGCGAGCCGGCGGGGATTGCGCAAACCGTAGCCCTAACCTTCATGGGAGTGCGGACCGAGAAGTGGCCGGCCGCGCGGCGGGCACAGATGGCCGCGTTCTTTTCACAAGTCGGCTATAAACACACGGATGAATGGAAAGAGGAGATCGTCTTTTTCGATCGCGGCAAAGCGGCGCCGGGAGGGTTGATCTTCCCGGACGGGACGCCCGCGCGGCTTCAGGCGGACCAGGATCCCAGGGAAGCGTTCGCCGGTTGGCTGCTCGCGCCGGACAATCCCTGGTTCGCGCGCAGCATCGTCAATCGCGTCTGGTACTGGCTGCTGGGGCGCGGCATCGTGCAGGAGCCGGACGACATTCGCGATGACAACCCGCCGGAGAATGCGAAGCTACTTGCGTGGCTGGAGAGCGAGTTGGTGGCCTCGCATTACGACCCGAAGCGCATCTTCCGGGTGATCCTTAACTCGAGCGTCTACCAACTTTCGCCGATCCCTCGGGCGGAGCGGGCGGCCGCGGCCGCTCACTTCGCGGTGTATCCATTGCGGCGGCTGGACGCGGAAGTGCTCAGTGACGCGATCGACCAGATCACAGGCACGAGCGAAGCCTATTCGAGCGCGATTCCCGAACCATACACCTTCATGCCGGATTTCCAACGCGCCATCAGCCTGCCGGATGGCAGCATCAGCAGCGCCTTCCTGGACCTATTCGGAAAGCCGGCGCGGGATAGCGGACTCGAATCGGAACGCAATAACCGGTCGAGCGACGCGCAGCGGCTGCACATGCTGAACTCGACTCACGTGCAACGAAAGATCCAGCAGGGACCCAAGCTGGTGGCCATGATGCAGGACGCGAAGAACCCGAGGGAGATGGTGTCCCAGCTCTATCTGACGGTTCTTTCGCGCTATCCGACGGACGAGGAATGGAAAGTCGTGGCGGCGCACGCACAATCGGGCGCGCCGAGGGGACAAGCGGCGGCGGTCGATCTGGCGTGGGGATTGATCAACAGCGCCGAGTTTCTGTACCGGCATTAGGAGGCATCGCGATATGAACCCGAACTACCGTTGGCTGCCGATCAATCGGCGCGAAGCGCTGCGCGAGGGATTCTTCGGCGCGGCTGGCATACTGCTGGCGGGGCGCCTGGCGGGCGCCGCGAACACGGCCCCAGCCGTCTACCAGGCCCCGGCGAAGGCGAAGTCGGTCATTCAGATCTGGATGTGGGGAGGGCCGGCGCATCTCGACACGTTCGATCCGAAGCCGGAGGCGGGCGAGAACTATTGCGGTCCGCTGAATAGCCCCATCGA
>CAZFOP010000322.1:0-4986 GCA_964520085.1 uncultured Solibacteraceae bacterium
ACGTGTGCTCTTCCGATCTAGGCCGGGCATGGCCTCGCCCAGCGCGCGGCTGGCCTCCAGCAACTTTTCCGGATTGTCGAAATTCTTGGCCGCCTGCACGATGGCGACCGCGCGCGCCGCAGGATCCGACGATTTGAAGATCCCCGATCCGACGAAAACCGCCTCCGCGCCCAGTTGCATCACCAGCGCCGCATCGGCCGGAGTGGCAATTCCGCCAGCCGAAAAGTTCGGCACCGGCAGCTTGCCGTGCGCGGCCACCCACTCCACCAGTTCGAGCGGCGCCTGCAATTCCTTGGCCTGATGCACCAGTTCCTCTTTGCCCAGCACCGTGAGTTGCTTCATCTGCTTGACGATGGTGCGTATGTGTCGCACCGCCTCGACGATATTGCCGCTGCCCGCCTCGCCCTTCGTGCGCACCATCGCCGCACCTTCCGCGATTCGCCGCAGCGCTTCGCCCAGGTTGCGCGCGCCGCAAACGAACGGCACTTTGAAATCGGTCTTCGCGATGTGGTTCTCTTCGTCGGCCGGCGTCAGCACCTCGCTTTCATCGATGAAGTCCACGCCCAACGCTTCGAGCACGCGCGCCTCCACAAAGTGGCCTATGCGCGCCTTCGCCATCACCGGAATACTGACCGTCTGCATGATCTTCTCGATGATGCCGATATTGGCCATCCGCGCCACGCCGCCGTCCCTGCGGATATCGGAAGGTACGCGCTCCAGCGCCATCACCGCCGACGCTCCCGCGTCCTCCGCGATCTTGGCCTGCTCCGCGTTGGTAACGTCCATGATGACGCCGCCCTTCAGCATCTCCGCCAGCGCAACCTTCACTCGAAAACTCTCGCTCGTAAACTCAAACATTGCGTTTGCTCCTTCGAAAATCGATTAGCACCCTAGCCCAACACTGTTCACCTAAACCGTCGCGCGGACTGTCAAACCTGCTGAGCCGGGATTCATCGCGGCTTTTCTCGCCCTCACTGCACCACGCCCCGCTTCCTTTGCGCGATCGGCGGTCGGACCTCAAAGTGGGACAGACGCTTCCGTCTGTCAACCGGGCCTGTTCACCTACAAGGCCCCGAACGCTATCGGAGCCGCGACCGTCAAGGCGCGATGTGCTTAAACTGGATCGCAGATCTCCCGCCGGCCCTTACACCATCGCCGGAGCCGGCTCGCCGCTCGGCTGCACACTTGCCAATTCCGCCGCCGCCAATTTTCCGATGATCGCCAGCCCGTCGCGAATCTGCTGCGGCGCCAGTCCCGCAAAACTCAATCGCAGGCCGCCCGGCTCCAGCCGCGTCACCGCAAAATACTTCGCCGGCAAATACGCCACGCCCAACTTCTGCGCACGCGGCAGCAACTCCCCCGCATCGAGCGGTTCCGGCAAGCTCACCCACAAATTCATCCCGCCTTCCGGCCGCGTCCACCGCGTGCCAGGCGGCAAGAACTCGCGGCACGCTTCCAACGTCACCCGCAGCCGCTCCCCGCCCGCTTCGAGCAGCCGCTCTCGATGCGTCTCCAACCGCCCCGACTCGGCGAATTCCAACAGCACCGCCTGCGAAAGCTGGTCGCTATGCAAATCGGCCGCTTCCTTGGCATGGCGCAACCTGTCCAGCAGCGGCTTCGGCCCCACCACCCAGCCCACCCGCAGCCCCGGGAAACTGGCCTTCGAAAAACTCCGCAACAGAACCGTCCCACCATGTTCGTCGAGCTGCTTTAGCGCCGGCAGCGGCTCGCCCAGATACCGCAGCTCGCCATACGGATCGTTCTCCACTACCGGAACGCTTGCCGCGCGCGCCGCTTCCAGCAGCCCCTGCCGCGCCGCCAGTGGCAACGTAGCGCCAGTCGGATTCTGAAAGTCCGGCGTCACCACGATAATCTTGGGCCGCTCGCGTTCCAGCACCCGCGCCAGCCGCGAAACGTCCATCCCGTCCGCGCCCACCGGCACCGCCACCAGTCGCGCGCCCATCCCCGTCAGCAGACTCTTCAGCCCTGGGTACACCGGATCTTCCACCACCACCGCGTCGCCCGGCCGCAGCAACACCCGCCCCACCAGGTCGAGCCCTTGCTGGCACCCGTTGGTGACAAGCAAATCGTCCGCCGCGCCCGCGAGGCCACGCCGCCTCGCTTCCTCAATCAAATGCCGCCGCAGCGGTTCGTATCCCGCGGGCGATCCCAATTGCAAAATGTCCGCCAAATCCGCCCGCCCCAGCACCGCCGCGCAGCTAGCGCGAAACTCATCCAATGGAAACAATTCGCGCGAAGGCCAGGACGTCGCAAAGCTGATCGTTTCCCGCCCCAACGCCGTCGGCACCGTCGCGCCGTCGCCACGCTCCAGCAACGCACTCCACCGCACTCCAGGGCCGTGTGGGGCAGGTCCCCGACCTGCCAACTCGCCAGATGCCGGCACGGCAGTGACGAAGCTTCCCTTCCCAACCCTGCCCGCGATCATGCCCGCAGCTTCGAGCATCTCGTAAGCCGCCGCCACGGTGGTCCGGTTCAGCCCCAGCGACCCAGCCAATTCCCGAGTGGCCGGCAGCCGCTCCCCGTCTCCCAACTCGCCAGACCGAATTCGATGCGCAAACTGCTCATACAATTGCCGATACAGCGGCACTCCGGATCCATGATCGAGCTGTGGCAGAGACTCCATCCATCCAAACCATACCATATTGGTTGGGCAAATTGTAGCTGGCCTGTCTCTCCACGAAGCACTTGCCTATCAACGCCCGGAAAACCATCCATTGGAGTACGCGGCTGCTGGCCAACAGGAGTCGTGCGGGACTGAAACGCGCGTGCTATTAGGCCGCGCTTCCCGGCTGCGGTGCGGGCTGGCGAATCTCGCTGCATCCACGGCCCCCGGGAAGCACTTTGCCCGGATTCATGCGGCCCTCCGGGTCGAAGAGCAGCTTGATCCGGCCCATCATCTCCAGCGTGTCGGCCGAGAACAACAGCGGCAGCAGTTCGTTCTTTTCCATGCCGACGCCGTGCTCGCCGGTAATGGAGCCGCCGCAGCCGATGCACCACTTCAGAATCTCCTCGCCCGCCTGTCGCGCTTTTTCTTTTTCGCCGGGCGTCCGCGGATTAAACAGAATGATCGGGTGCAGATTGCCGTCGCCGGCGTGAAAGATATTGCTGATGGTCAGCCCATACTGGCTGGCCACGCGCGCGATGAACTGAAGCGTTTCGGCGATGCGTGTGCGCGGCACCACGCCGTCCTGCACATAGAAGGTTGGGCTCACCCTGCCCACCGCGCCGAACGCGTCCTTGCGTCCGCTCCACAGCGATTCGCGCTCTTCCGGCGTGCGCGCCACGCGGAACTCGATAGCGCCCGAACATTGGCAGGCGGCACGCACCTGTTCCACCTGCGTTTCGACGGTCTCGCGCATCCCTTCGAGTTCAATCAGCAACACCGCCGCCGCATCGGCGGGATAGCCGGCGTGCGCCGCCTCCTCCACCATGCGGAGCATCACTCCATCCAACATTTCCAGAGCGACCGGGGTGATGGCCCGCGCCGTGATTTCGGCGACGCTGCGTCCCGCATCCTCGCTGCTCGAGTAAATCGCCAGCACGGTCTTCGCCGACTCCGCCTTGCGCATCAACCGCAGGGTGGCTTTTGTCACCAGGGCCATGGTGCCTTCCGAGCCGGCGATCAGACCGCTCAGGTCATAACCCGGCAGATCGGGAAGCCCGCCCGTTTCGACCACGCTACCATCGGCTAGCACCAGTTCCAGGCCGAGCACGTGGTTGGTGGTGACTCCGTAGGCCAGCGTGTGCGGCCCGCCCGCATTTTCGGCTACGTTGCCGCCCACCGTGCAGGCGCGCTGGCTGGAGGGATCGGGCGCAAAGAAATAGCCTTCCCTTTCCGCGGCCACCGTGACATCCAAGTTGACCACTCCCGGTTCGACCACCGCGCGCTCGCTGGCGCAGTCCAGATTGAGGATGCGGTTCATGCGAGAGAAGGCGACCGTCATCCCGCCTTCGCGTGGAATGGCGCCGCCGGAGAGGCCGGTTCCCGCGCCGCGGCCGACGATCGGCATGCCGAATTGATTGGCGATGCGAACCAGCTCAGCCGTCTCCACCGTTGTGCGCGGAAAAACTACCACATCGGGCGGATGCTTATCCTGGCCGGCGTCGTATTCGTAAAGAGCCAGGTCTTCGGACCGGTCGAGATAGCTACGCGGCCCGACCAGCGCAGCGATTCGCTCCTTGGCGGCTGGGGTGAGCATCGATCTACAGTGTAGAACACGGCAGAAGCTTCGAAGGTGAGGCACCCCTTAGGCTTCCCATTGTTTTCCTGGGGTGTGGAGAACAGAGCACTCTGTCCTCCCACCTCATAGGCTCCGCCCTGGGACAGCGCAGTCGGCCCAGTGACCTGGAACGACCCGTTTTGCTACACTGAAGTTTATGGCAATCCCGAATGTGAAACGGTTCCGGCCGTTCTGCCCGACCTGCAACGAACAATTCACCGTGATGGCAGTCCTGCCGACTGATACCGACGTCGCGAAGTATCTGGACGATACCGTGGCGCGCCACGATCACAAGGCGTTCCAGGAAGCCAAACAGCTCCACTTCAAGATCCGCGTCGGCCAGCAGAAGCAGAAGAAAGCCAAGTAAGCTCGCGCCGATTTCGGCCGCAGCTTCCCTTGCTTTACATCCGGGCCTGGATGCTGCGCGTGGCGGCAACCGCCGCCTGCCCTACTGCCGGGTCCGGATCGTCCACCAGCCGCTGCAATCGCTCGATGGTCTCCTTGTCGCCACTTGCGCCGAGCACGCGCGCCAGGCCGATCTTTTCGTCCCTCGTCCCTGTCGCCAGCGCTCCGTAAAGCGCCGCGCGCACCTGCCCGTCCCGCGCCAACTCCACCAGCAACGGCAACGCCGCGCCGTTATAAGCCGCCAAGTTCAGATTGTTGATGAGGAATTGCAGTGGGCTGAATTGGCTGAGTTCGGTCGCCCCCAGCATGACTTGAGCAAAAGCCAGCGATAGCCGCGGCC
>CAZFOP010000323.1:0-4972 GCA_964520085.1 uncultured Solibacteraceae bacterium
CGCGGCCTTCGACGCCGATCGATTCGGCGGCGGTGATCTCGACGTGATTGATGTATCGCCGATTCCACAGCGGCTCGAAAATTCCGTTGCCGAAGCGAAAGGCCAAGATGTTCTGCACGGTTTCCTTACCCAGGTAATGGTCGATGCGGTAAACGTCGGATTCGTCGAAGACTTCGTGCAGGCGGTCGCTCAACTCGCGCGCGCTGGCCAGGTCGTGCCCGAACGGTTTCTCCACCACCAGCCGGCGCCAGCCAGCGCCGTGCTGCAAGCCGGCCGCTCCTATGCCCTGCGCCGCTTGCGCATATTGGCTGGGCTGCGTGGAAAGATAGAACAGCACGTTGCCGCCGGTCTGGTGGGCTTCTTCGATGTGGGCGAGCTTCTCGCCGATGCGCTGGAACAGCGCGGCGTCGCCGATGTCTCCCGCCACGTAGTGCAGACCCTCGGCAAACGCCTTCCACACCTCTTCGTCCAATTGCGTGTCTTCGGAAAACGCGGCGACCGATTCCTTCATCTTGTCGCGAAACTGGTCGTCGGTGAGCGGTGTCCGCGAAGTACCCACGATGGCGAATTCGGGTGCCAGCCGCCGGTCGTAAGCCAACCGGTAGAGCGCGGGCAGTAGCTTGCGTTTGGTCAGGTCGCCATTGGCGCCAAAGATCACCACCGCGCACGGCGGCGCGCGCCGTTCGAAACGCAGCGGGTCCTGAAACGGATTATCGGCAGGCATCGGATCTACAGTATCAGATGCACAGGCACGAGCAGCGGGTGCGCCAGTAATCGGTCTGCAACTGGAAAGTGCCGGGTCCGCGGACGGGTAAGCCTTTGGTAGCGCCAATGGGGGCGCGCAGCGCACGATCGGCGGTGCCGCGCCGGCGGGAACGGCTTACTGACCGGCCTTGACTATCGAGATCAGCGTGTCTGTCATGTGCTGACCCGTCTTCATGTTCATCCAAGGGCTCTGGACGGTGATGTTAACGCCGCCCGTCTTGAACATGCCGCCTTTGGCGGACGTGTGGACTTCGGTGGTCCCAGGCTGCTTCTTATAGAACTCGTTTACCTGGGCCGGCGTGGCATCGGTGCGGTAGCAGGCGCCATCTACCTTCATTTGTGTGGCGAGGAACTGCGTCGTATCGGCATCGTATTTCGCGCCGTCGTAGACATTCACTCCATACTTCTCTTCAGCGCCGGCGATCGTCAGGCCGGCGGCGAGAATCAACAGAACGGCAAATGCAAAGCTCTTGGTTCTCACGTGTTTCTCCTATTTAGTAGCGATCTCGACCAGCTCGACTCTGCGGTTTCTTGCGCGGCCGTCCTCGGTTTTGTTAGGTGCCACGGGCGCATAGGGGCCATCGCCATAAGCGATTAGCCGTGCACCTGCGATTCCGTGCTGGCTAACCAACGCATTCACCACCGCCTGGGCCCTGGCCTGCGATAGTTTCACGTTGGTGGCAAGGTCGGCCACCATATCGGTATGCCCGACGACATAGACCTTCATAGCAGGGTTCTGGGTGAGCAGTTTGGCAATCTGGACCAGGGCGGGCTCGGATTCCGGTTTCAGCTCTGCCTTGCCGGTGTCGAAGTGTATGCCGTAGATGGCGACCCGGCCCGTCTGTCCGATATCGTCGGCCATGGCCTTCGCGTCCAGCGTTATGTCCTGCTGCATTGCTTGCTTTTCGACGATCACCATCTCGTATAGCTTATCGATGCCGCTGATTGCGTGAACCGCCAACCATACCTCGGTGCCGCCCTTTGCGAAGCGGAGGGTGGTTTCGCGCTCATCCCCTTGGCCCACTTCGCGCAGCACCGCCCCGCCGGCCGAACGAACCGCACTCTGAAAATTGCGTATGATCTGCAGTGAGCTGGCAGCGGTGGCGTTTCGCGGGAGATCGTACCTGTATCGCAACAGACGTCCTTCGACCGCCTGCCGCTTCTCCGTTTCCCCTTCCTTGATCTTGAACGAATAAGAATCGAATTGCGACTCGGCATAATCCCTAATGTAGTACCCCGGCATGCGGGACAGCCCGGGGTAGTCCTTCGATTTGGGTATGTCCGTTTGCCCGAACGCAAATGGAACCGCGATCAGCGCCACCAGTGCACCGTTGAGAAATCTGCTCATAAAGCCTTCCTCCGTAACGTCATCCGTGATTGAGATTATTGGGTCTTTAACGCCTAGAATATATAACGCAGCAAAATTCGGGTCCGGGGAATAAATAATCCCGTTCCCTCCCGACACCGAATAGGTGCCCCTCACGCTGCCCACGCATCCTGGCGGCACGCCGCGCTAAACTGGAACTCTTATGGCCATCAGTAAAGATTTGTTGGAGATTCTCGTGTGTCCGGTGTGCAAGGCTACGGTGGAGCTCACGGCCGGCGGGAGCGGGTTGAAGTGCGTGCAGTGCCACCGTGTCTATCCGGTACGGGACGATATACCGGTGATGCTGGTGGACGAGGCCAAAATCGAAGAATAACCCCGTGCGGAACGTGCTGGAAGAGCTGCCGCGTCCGGGCCGCGTGGCCGTCGTCCGGCTGCGTTCGCTGGGAGACTGCGTTCTCTCGACGCCCGCTCTCGCCCTGCTGAAACGCGCGCGCATGGATCTGCGCGTCGCGGTGGTCGCCGAGGCGCGATTCCACGCGGTGTTCGAGCATAATTCAGACGTGGACGAAATCCTGCCGCCGGAGCCGGGCGCGCTGCGGCGCTGGGAGCCGGATTTGTGCGTCAACCTGCATGGCGGCACGCGCAGCGCGTGGATGACGCTGGTGTCCGGCGCTCGCTGGCGCGCGGGCTTCGAACACTTCCGCCACAGGCGCGTCTACAACGTGCACATCCCCAGGGCGCAGGAAATCCTCGGGTGTGCCCGCACCGTGCATACGGCGGAACACCTGGCCAGCGCGATCTTCTATTTGGGCGCGCCGGTCGACGAAATTCCGCGCGCGCGGCTGGGGCTGGCTGAGCCGCCGCCGGCGCCGGCACGGCCGTACGCGGTGCTGCACCCGGTGGCGACGGCGCCCAAGAAAGCCTGGTGCGCCGAAGGGTTTTTGGAAGTGGCACGGCAGCTCGCAGCGAGCGGCCTGGAACCGGTGTTCATCGGCGCGGCGGGCGACGACCTGCGGCCGTTCGCGCCGCATCGCCTGGTGCAAGGCGCACCGCTCGACCAGGTGAAATCGCTGCTGGCCGGAGCGTCTTTGTTCGTCGGCAACGATAGCGGCCCAGCACACATGGCTGCGGCGTTCGGGATCACGTCGGTGGTGATCTTCGGACCGTCCGACCCTGCCATCTGGGGCCCGTGGCGCGCGCGCGCCGAAGTGGTGACGGCGCCGGGCGGAATATCTGGCGTGGCGGTGGCGCAGGTGACGGACGCACTCGCGCGCCTTCGGGTACATGCATGAAGGAGCTGCTGCGGCTGTTCAGTTTCGCGCGGCGGTACACGGGGCACCTGGCGGTCTCGGTAGTTCTGATGGCGGTGGCCGGCAGCGGAACCGGCCTGATGGCGCTACTGATTGGCCCGCTGCTCTACAGGGTGCTGGACGTCCACGCGGCGGAAGCGCGCATCAAGCTCACCACCATCCCGATTCCGCACCACCCCATCGCCATCTATCTCGACCAGATCGTCCCCTCCTATTTCCACAACGTATTCAACATCATGGCGTTCGCCATGATGGCGGTGTTCGTGACCAAGGGTCTGTGCGATTACTGTGCTAACTACCTGGTCAACTACGTCGGCTTTTCCGCGGTCACCAACCTGCGCAACCGGGTGTTCGATAAGGTGGTGCGGCAGGGCGCGGAGTTTTTCGAATCCCACTCCACGGGCAAGCTGATGTCGGCCATCATGAACGATATCGACAAGGTCCAGCTTGCCACTTCGCATATTCTGGCGGACCTGCTTCGCCAGACGTTCGTGCTGCTGGCGCTGCTGGCGGTGGTGATCGGCACCGATTGGAGGCTGGCGCTGATCAGCCTGTTGCTGGTTCCGGTGGTGGTTTTTCCGGTCACCAACATCGGCAAACGGATCCGCCGCACCACGCGGCGCACGCAGGACAATCAGGGCGAGCTGAGCCAGGTGTTGCAGGAAACCCTCAGCGGCCACATGGTGGTGAAGGCCTTCAGCGCCGAAGGGTACGAATCGCGCCGCTTCCACGATGCGGCGCGCCGGTTGCTGAAGACCAACCTGCAATACGTGCGCCAGCAGGCGCTCTCCTCGCCGCTGATCGAAGTCGTGGGCGCGGCCACCGTGATCGGCTTCATCTGGTACGCACGGACGCAGATCAAGGCGGGCGAGTTGACGCCGGAACGGTTCGCCAGTTTTGTCGCGGCTCTGGTATTCCTCCTCGAGCCGGTGAAGCGCCTGGTGGGCATTCATAATATCTTCGAGCAGGCGCTGGGCGCGTCGCAAAAGGTCTTCGAGTATCTCGACAATATCGAAAAGATCGCCGAAAAGCCCGGCGCCACGCGGCTCCATAAGTTCTCCCAGCGGATTGTGTTTGACAATGTGGGCTTCCACTACCTGTCTGCGGACAGCTTCCGCATCGAGGGAATTTCGCTTACGGTGGAAGCGGGCGAGGTGGTGGCGCTGGTGGGGCCGAGCGGCGGCGGCAAGACCACCCTGGTCAATCTGCTACCGCGCTTCTGGGACGTGACCGAAGGCGCGGTCCGCATGGACAGCCACGACGTGCGAGAGTTGGAGCTGGATTCGCTGCGCGGGAAAATTGGCATCGTGGCGCAGGATACGTTTCTGTTCAACGACACGGTGGCGCGCAATATCGCTTACGCACGGCCGGAGACGCCGTTGTCCGAAGTCCAACGCGTGGCCGAGATGGCGCTGGCGCACGAATTCGTGGAGCAACTTCCGGATGGCTATCGGACGGTGATCGGCGACCGCGGCGTGCGCCTGAGCGGCGGCCAGCGGCAGCGCATTGCCATCGCGCGCGCATTGCTGAAGAACGCGCCGATCCTGATTCTGGATGAAGCCACGTCGCA
>CAZFOP010000324.1:0-4950 GCA_964520085.1 uncultured Solibacteraceae bacterium
ACAGTCTTGCCGAAGCACGGGCACCAATGCCCGTCTGCAAGCGAATCAGTCGTTTAGCCGGCCAAGTGTTTTGGTTCATGTAGGAGCAGGAGGCCCGTTTGTGCCAGATTCTCTCGCTGAATTGGAGCGTCGTCGAGTTGCCATTGTTCGCCAGATCTCTCAGCTTGGCGACCTTCGTCCCGGCTCCATCACCGCCACTTCCGGCCGTTGCGGCAAGCCCAGTTGTCACTGCCATCAACCCGGCCAGCCCGCCCACGGTCCCAATCTGCGGCTCACCTACAAGTCCGATGGCAAAACAGTATCCGAATCGCTGCCCGGCTCCGCCGCCGCCCGCAAGGCCGAACGCGAGATCGTGGAGTTTCAAAACTTCCAGCGCCTCGGTCATGAGTTCGTCGAGGTGAACGCTGGTATTTGCCGTTTACGCCCGGTCGAGGAAGAAGCACTTGGCGCCCACGAAAAAAAACGACCGAAGCGATCCAAAAAGAAGTCACCCGCGAAGTAGACCAACTGTTGCGTGTCGTCTTCAACTCCTGCCGCCGGTCGGGCCGCCTCGATCTGGAAGCTGTCGAGATGGCCGTGCGCTCCGCCATGCACCAAGCGGGCGCGGCGGCGCTCAGCCAACTGCTGCGCTTTCCACCCCCGCACGCCGATCCGCGCACTTCCATCTCATCTTCCACCGGCATCCTTTCCGTCAGCGACCGGTAGAACCCTGCCCGGCTGACCTGGGCCAGGTAACACATCCGCTCGATACTCAGGCTGCCTTGCATCGACATCACTTCCCGGATCTGGTCGTAGATGCCCTCGCGCCAGAGTCGGTGTTCTGCTGGCGACGAGCCGCGACTTTTTGCAAGGCACCTTTGAAAAAATCCACTTCCAGCCCCTTGTCGGCCAGCGCCCGCTTGAGCTGGCTGTTCTCCTGGCGGAGCAGCGCATCGCGTGGATCTTCCGCCTGCCTTGGCCCTCCGGCCGTTACTTCCGATTGGGAGGCCGGATCGCTGACATGTTCAAGATTCTCGATAAAACGTTCCGCGCCGGCACGGTAACCACAGCCTATCCGAAGACCGCACCGAAACTGCCGGACAGCTCGCGAGACGCGCCCGCATTCGACCTCGCGCGATGGCGCGATGCCCGGCCGGCCGCGCAAGCTTGTCCTACCGGCGCGATTGCCGTGAAAGATGCGGGCAGCTCTCGATCCGTCACGGTGGACTACGGCCGGTGCGTTTTCTGCGGCGAGTGCGCCGCGGTCTCAGGCGATCCGGCCGTGCGCATGACTCAGAAGTTCGAACTTTCCGCCACGGATCGCGGCAGCCTGGTGACTTCCGCGGAATACAGGTTGAATCCCAACGGCACGCATGGCACGCTGGTCCGCTGTGACTATATGGAGGAGGTCGGCGGCAAACTGCGGAATGAGATACACCGCGTGCTGGGACGATCGCTGGCGATCCGGGAAGTCGACGCCGGCTCGTGTAACGGCTGCGAGATCGAAATCGTTGCGCTCAATAACCCCGCATACGACATCGAGCGTTTCAGAATTCACTTCGTCGCTTCTCCGCGCCACGCCGACCTGTTGCTGGTTACACGACCCGTGACCCGGAACATGGAACTGGCGCTGCGCAAGACTTACGCTTCGACCCCGGCGCCCAGGCTGGTCGTCGCCGTGGGCGCCTGCGGCATCAGTGGCGGCATGTTCGGCACCAACTATGCGACGCTCGGCGGCGTGGACCAGGTGATCCCGGTCGACGTATATGTCCCTGGATGCCCTCCGCGAACCGAAGCCTTGCTGTACGGCATTTTGCTGGCAGTGGGGCGCCTCGAAGAGTAGGTGCCCGGCCGCAGATGCCGTCGAGTGCTCGATCCGACCCGGGAGCTGAACCACGGTGGAATCGCACCGCTCGCTGTATGTTGGCATTTAATCCGGATCCACTTTTCGACGCGAGCGGCCTCGCTACCACATGTCGCCGACAGGGACCGCTGAATGAGTCTGCATCGGCCGCGCGGAGATCACCACTCGCGTAACTCGGGGCGCGCGACCGATGCCTGTGTGGCCCTCTGCCGGGATTACGCTGTGGCAATGCGACACACCGACCCCGAAGAAGGCACTGATTTTAAAGCGGGCACCGTGGTCGCTGACGCCCGGGCAGACCACGCAGGACTGCGCCTCTTACAACAATGTCAATACAAACTGCCTGACGTGGCCGGTAGCGCAAACCGCTCTGGCAGTGTTCCTGGCGGATGAGACTTTCGCGGCGGCGGTGAATCAGGACGGAACCATCAACTCGGCCAACAATCCGGCGCCAGTCGGATCCATCGCCACGGTCTGTACTACCCGGAGGGCAGCCAGGTCAGCACGCTGGCGCTTGACCCGGCCGGGAACGCCTACATCACCGGTTATAGCGGAGGCCTGATGCACGCGGTCCGGAACAGTCTGGCGACGTGTGGGACGGCGTGGATGAACGTGGATGAGCGTGTACGCGCGCGACGGTTCCATTCTGCAGACCACTTACCTTCCGGGCGTTGAGACCGAACGGTCGTACGGAGGGTTCCTCGCGCTGATTGTCATCGGCGCGAATTCCACCGTGTTTGTCCTGGAGAACGCGGACGCGAGTTACACGCCTACGCAAACCGGACCGTTCGGGGAGGTCACGACTCTGCATGCGCCGGACGGGCCGCCCGCCCTGCTGCGCTTCTCTCCTAATTCGAGCGCGCAAACCTATCCGCTGGCCTGTGCCGGTAATGCGGCCAGTTACTCGACCGGTGCGATCTCGCCGGGCGAGTTAGTTACGTTGTTTGGAACGGGGCTCGGCCGAGAGCAGGGCGTGGCGCCGCAATCCACTCTCCGGAGTCCCTATCCGACACAGGCCGGAAACGTGGAGGTGACCTTCGACGGAACGCCCGCGCCGCTGATGTGGGTGCAGGACGCGCAGATCAATGCCGTGGCGCCCTGGTCGTTGACCGCCGGACAAAACACGCAGCTCTGTGTCTCTTACAACAGCGTGCCGACGAACTGCCTCACCCTGCCGGTGGCGCAGACAGCCCCGGGCGTATTCACGGTGGATGGCACCTACGCGTTGGCGGTGAATCAGGATGGCACCATCAATTCGGCGGGCCATCCGGCGCCAGCGCGCTCGATCGTCTCTATATGGGCGACGGGGCTGGGCCCGATCACGCCGGCCCAGGCCGATGGAGCGCTGATCGATCTACCATTGCCCAGCAACGTTCTGGCGGCTCAGGTCGGGACCGAAATGCCCATGGGTTTCCAGTGGACTAAGGTATTCCAGCCCTACCCGGTGACGTATGCGGGGCCGGCGCCGTACCTGGTTGCCGGAGAGAGCCAGATCAACTTCCAAGTCCCCAGCAGTTCGCAGGACCCGACCCAATTGGTGGTGGGTTCCACAACCAGCCAATTCTTTCATGTTCAAATAATCAATCCGTGACGCCGGCGGCGCAATGCCTTCGGAGCCATCTGCGGGCATTTGCATGCCCGTGAGGTGGATGTAGCCGTTCGCGTCCGGCGTCGCGTAACCTCGCGGGCGCCCGCCAGTTCGAGCCGGCCACAACACGCGAATCCCGGTCTCGACTACGCCGCGTTCAGCTTGAGCGCCTTCACGCGGTCGCGCAGTTGGGCGGCTCGTTCGAATTCGAACTTGCGAGCGGCGTCGCGCATGTTCTCTTCCAGATCGGCGATGAACTTGCGCAGTTCCTCCGGCGTCAGGTTATCGGTTTCCTGATCTACCTCGATCGGCACCGTGACGTAATCGCCTTCCGCCACCGCCACCAGGCTCATATCGATCGGCTTGACGATCGATTGCGGCACGATGTTGTGCAACTCGTTGTACTCGAGCTGCGTCTTGCGGCGGCGCCCGGTCTCCTCGAGCGCGCGGGTCATGCTGTCGGTCATCACGTCGGCGTAGAGGATCGCGTGGCCCTCGACATGGCGCGCGGCACGGCCGATGGTTTGCAGCAGCGCGCCCCAGGAGCGCAGGAAGCCTTCCTTATCCGCGTCCAGAATCGCCACCAGCGAGACTTCGGGCAAGTCCAGGCCCTCGCGCAGCAGGTTGATGCCGATCAGCGCGTCGAACTCGCCGCGGCGCAGGTCGCGCAGAATCCTGATGCGGTCGAGCGTGCTCACCTCGGAGTGCAGATAGCGGCAGCGCACGCCGACCTCGGAGTAATACTCGGCGAGGTCTTCGGACATGTGCTTGGTGAGCGTAGTGACCAGCACTCGCTGGTTGGCCTCGACCCGCTTGCGGATCTCGCCTAGCAGGTCGTCCACCTGCCCCTTCACCGGGCGAATTTCCACGCTTGGGTCGATCAGGCCGGTGGGCCGTATGATCTGCTCCACCACCACGCCCGCCGACTTGGTCAGCTCATACGGACCGGGCGTAGCGGAGACGTAGACCAATTGATTGACGCGGTGCTCGAATTCCTCAAAGGTGAGCGGGCGGTTGTCGAGCGCGCTGGGCAGGCGGAAGCCGTGCCCCACCAGCATCTCCTTGCGCGAGCGGTCGCCGTGGTACATGCCGTGAAGCTGCGGAATTGTCTGGTGACTTTCGTCGATGAACATGAGCGCATCGTGCGGCAGGTAATCGAGCAGGGTCGGCGGCGCCTCGCCCGGCAGGCGGCCGGAGAAGTGGCGGGAATAATTCTCAATGCCGTGGCAGTAGCCGATCTCCTTCATCATCTCCAGGTCGAACATGGTGCGCTGGTAGAGCCGCTGCGCCTCGACGATCTTGCCTTGTTTTTCCAGTTCCGGGCGCCACCAGTCGAGCTCCGTGCGGATGCTCTCCATGGCGCTGCGGCGGCTCTCCTCGGTCATCACGTAGTGCGTCTTGGGATAGATGGGGAGGCGCGTGTAAGTCTGTTTCACCTGCCCTAACAGCGGATCGATTTGCGATAGGCTTTCCACTTCGTCGCCCCACAGCTCAATGCGGTAGGCGCAATCGTCGTAGG
>CAZFOP010000325.1:0-1474 GCA_964520085.1 uncultured Solibacteraceae bacterium
ATCGCCGCGCGGAGCTTCTTCTCTCCGCCGAAGACGATCTGCTCATCCTGCATGTCGGTGCTCAAGCAATACGGAATGTAGTTCGCGTCGTCCGGCCCTTCAGGACGCGTCTGGTTGCGTCGCGTCAGCCAACTGTAAAAACCGCAGCCGATGGGTCCGTGAGTGATGCTGAGGATGTCGCGCGTCGGTCCGATCACCACGCCCTTGCAACCGGCATAGGTGCAGCCGCGTTGCGTAATGGCGCCCGGCGTGGTTCGCACATTGGCCTTGATCTCTGGAACCGAGCCGTCGGGACGGCGCTCATTGACGACAATCTGCTCCGCCCGTTTACGTGCGGACTTCTTCGGTAATGCGCTCAGCAGTTGTTCTTTTACGGTGTGCGGATTCGGTTTCATCGTAATATCTCCTCATCGGGCCTTACGCAGCCAGACCATAGTCCATCAACAGATGTTCGAGAGTATCCATGGTGAGCGGCTTCGGAATTACAAACTTCTGATTAGCATCGATGGCGCGCGCCAGCTTCCGGTATTCGTCGGCTTGGGGCGCGTCGGACTTCCAGTCGATCACCGTCTTGCGATTGATTTCGGCGCGCTGCACGTCGTTGTCGCGAGGCACGAAGTGGATCATCTGGGTGCCGAGTTGTATGGCCAGTTCTTCGATCATTTCCCGTTCGTTGTCCACCTTGCGGCTGTTGCAGATAAGTCCGCCCAGGCGCACGCCGCCGGCGTTGGCGAACTTCACGATTCCCTTGCAGATGTTGTTCGCGGCGTACATCGCCATCATTTCGCCCGAGCAGACGATGTAGATCTCCTGTGCCTTGCCCTCGCGAATCGGCATCGCGAATCCGCCGCACACCACGTCGCCAAGGACGTCGTAAAACACGTAGTCGAGGTTCTCGCTTTCCTGGTAGGCACCCAACTGCTCGAGCAGGTTGATCGAGGTGATGATGCCGCGGCCCGCGCATCCCACGCCCGGTTCCGGCCCGCCGGATTCCGTACAGTAAGTGTCGCCGAAGCCCCGCAAGCGTATGTCCGCGAGGTCGACGTCTTCGCCTTCCTCGCGCAACGTATCGAGAACGGTTTTTTGCGCCAGCCCTCCCAATAGCAGGCGTGTGGAATCCGCCTTCGGATCGCAGCCAACCACCATCACCTTCTTTCCCATTTCGGCGAGGGCCGCAACCGTGTTTTGTGTTGTAGTGGATTTGCCGATTCCGCCTTTTCCGTAAATGGCAACTTTTCGCATGGTGGTTCTATCTCCTGACGATGGACTTATGAACAGATCGGCCGTCGCGCGCCTAGCCAGTCAAGCGGCCGGTGGGCGCGAACGCGATCTGCGTAACTACTGGATGCCGGTGAACACGTTTTGCAAACGCGCGCAACGTGAAGACGGTAAGTGGCGGGGAGAGCCTGAAGTCTTCAAAACTGATGGCCGTAGCCGATCCAGACAACCCTGTCTATCAGTGTAAGTGCTTCTT
>CAZFOP010000325.1:1484-4947 GCA_964520085.1 uncultured Solibacteraceae bacterium
CGGAGCGATAGTTACAGATCCTAAACACCTTTACTGCTGGCCGGCTGCGCTGCCCAGCCGGTGCTTCCCAATCACGGCCGTTCGAAGCGGGCATCCGCCACGGCGCTCAATGCCGACACTCCTTCGTACCAGCCTACCCGTGCGACGGGGAAATGATCGAAGGAGGGAACGTAGGGTTTGATGTCGAGCAGCGGAGTGCCGTCCAGCATATCGACATCGGCAACAAGAAGAGCGGCGCCCTGAACGCCCAACACTCGGACTGGCGACATCCCGATGCGGTTCGGACGCGCCGGCGATCGCGTGGCGAAGATGCCGCGGTCAACCAAATCCAGGTAGGGCCGCACCACCAGTTGTGGCTCCGACGCACGGTCGAAGGAGTAGAGCAGCCACACCCGCTCGAAGCCCTCGACGTCCCGCAGCCCCGCTTCGAAGCCCGGAAATAGTTCGACTCGCCCCTCGGCTCCGCCGGACACCGAGCTCTGAATGGGTGTGCCGGCCGCGCGCGCGAATGGCGTCCGGATCACACCGATCGGGCGTATCGCTGTGATCGTTGGCGGACAATCTGAGAGAGAATCCATTTGCTTGATATTGTGCGGGAGGAGGCACTAACGACGCAAGACAAAACTGTCATTTACAGATTACAGTCGTCGTGCTATGATGACATTTCTAACACGACAACGGTATCCGAAACCTTTTGTAAGCACGCCAATGGGCCCCGCCGCCCGCTTCCCCGAGACGTCATCGCACGCCGGCACAGAGACCAGATATGTGGGAGATCTACGACACTCTGATCGAAGCGGTTCCCCCGGACTCCACGGTGAAGGCCTGTCTTGCCGGCCTACACTGGTTTGCGGTTCGTTCCGAAGGGACGGGCCTCGCCATGACTCCGCGCGAAGGCGCCGCATGCCTGCCCCGCGCAGGTGAGATCGCCGGCATGCGGACGCGCGATCTGGCCGCATCGGTACAGTCGTGGAACCTGCACGAAGCCGCATTGGGGCTGGCGGCGATCAACTCGGCGTTGAACTCGAGCGCGTCCATCGAGCGTACCGCGGGGTTGAGTTCCGGCCAACAACCGGACGTGGACGTCTTCACATACTTGCTGAATGAGTTTCACGGCAAGCGGGTCGCCGTCGTCGGACACTTCCGGAATCTGGAGCGGTTGCAGGCGGTTTGCGATTTGTCGATCCTGGAGCGACTCCCGCAACCCGGCGACTTTCCCGACCCGGCTTGCGAGTGGATTCTGCCGGAGCAGGATTTCGTGGTTATCACGGCCACCACGCTTATCAACAAGACGCTGCCCCGGCTTCTCAAACTCAGCCGGAATGCTCGCGTGATTCTGGCCGGTCCCAGTACGCCGCTGACACCGAAGCTCTTCGAGTTCGGGATCGAGATGCTCGGGGGATTGGTGGTGGAAGACGACGCCAGGGTTTGGACAGTCATCCAGGAAGGCGGTCAACACCAGATCTTCCGCAACGGCTCGCAAATGGTGAAACTGTCGCGCCAGAGCGCGGTTAGTGAGGTGGCCTAGCGCCATGCTGGTAGAGTCGCGGCAGGTGGGCCTCGCGGTGATGGTCGAGAAGAAGCGCGCGCGCGTCCATTGGGCCGGCGCGCCTTTGATTGTACTGGGTCTGGTCTTTCTGGCGACGATCTGTGGCTCGCTGATGCTGGGCCGGTACGACGTTCCGCTCAATACTTGGTGGAGCGTGCTGGTGGCGCCGGAGCACAGCGGCATCCCCGGAATTGTGTTGCTCCAGGTGCGGCTTCCGCGGATCTTAGCGGGTATCCTGATCGGGGCCGGGCTTTCAACGTCGGGCGCGGCCTACCAGGGACTGTTCCGCAACCCGATGGTCTCGCCGGACATACTCGGAGCATCGGCGGGCGCTGGCTTCGGAGCGGCCGCCGGGATTCTACTCGGGTTCGGCATCGTCGGCATTCAGTGCACATCGTTCGCCTTCGGGCTGGCCGCCGTCTTGTTGACCTGCGCCGCCGCCGGACGTCTGGCGCGCTCGGGCGATCCCATCCTGACGCTGGTGCTGGTGGGCATTCTGGTCGGCTCTGTTTTCACCGCGCTGGTTTCGCTGGCGAAGTATGTCGCGGACCCGTACAGCAAACTGCCGGCGATCACGTTCTGGCTGATGGGTAGCTTGGCTGGTATCCACGTTTGCGATGTGCGATTCGCGCTGGTGCCGATGCTGATCGGGTTGGTGCCGCTGGTGCTGCTGCGCTGGAATCTGAATGTGCTATCGTTCGGCGAGGAAGAGGCCCGCGCGCTCGGCGCTGCCACCGGAAAGCTACGGTGGATCATCATCTTCTGCGCCACCTTGTTGACGGCCTCGGCGGTATCGGTGGCCGGCATGGTTGGGTGGGTGGGATTGGTGATCCCGCACCTGGCGCGCATGATCGTCGGCCCGGATTACCGGGTGCTGCTGCCCGCGTCGCTTCTGCTCGGCGGCACGTACATGCTGCTGGTCGACGACCTGGCCCGCAGCATCTATGCGACGGAGATTCCGCTGGGCATCCTGACATCGCTGGTCGGCGCGCCGTTCTTTCTATATCTGCTGATGCGGACGAGAAGGGGCTGGGCGTGAGGCTGGAGATCGAGCGCGCCAATTTCGGATACGGCGGCAAGCCCGTCGTGGAAGATGTATCTCTCTCGCTCGACTCCGGGGATGTCCTGTGCTTGCTAGGCGCCAACGGCTCTGGAAAGACCACGCTCTTCAAGGCGATTCTGGGGCTTCTCCGGCTGAACGGCGGGCGGATTCTGGTGGATGGCGCCGACACCGCGGCGTGGCCGCAGCGCCGCCTGGCGCGCACTTTAGCATATGTCCCGCAAGCCCACACACCGCCGTTTCCGTTCGCCGTCAGAGACGTCGTGTTGATGGCGCGGACTGCGCATCTGGGGCTGTTCGGATCGCCCTCGCGCCGCGACGCAGTCATTGCGGAAGACGCCATGGAAACACTCGGTGTCTCCCATCTGGCACACGCGCGGTACACGGAAATCAGCAGTGGCGAGCGGCAGCTTGTGCTGATCGCGCGGGCAATGGCGCAGCAATCGGAATTTCTCATCATGGACGAACCGACCTCCAACCTCGATTTCGGCAACCAGGTGCGCGTGCTGCGCAGGGTTAAGGAACTTGCCGGCCACAAACTTGGTCTGCTGATGACGACCCACTTCCCGGATCACGCGTTCCTGTGTGCCTCGACAGTGGCGGTGCTGAAAGCGGGAAAGCTGCTGGCGATGGGCAGGCCGGAAGAAGTGATCACTCAGCAGCAACTGGAATGCGCCTACGGCGTGTCGGTGCGGGTCGTGGAAGTCGAGGCGGGACTGCGAGTCTGCGTCCCGGGGATGAATTAGTGAGGGAGATATGGCAATGAGCATCCATCAGCCCGCCACGCGGGTGTCAGTCATCCTGTTGATCGTGTGCTCGTGGTGCGCGTCGGCGCAGGAGCGCGTGCTGATCGA
>CAZFOP010000326.1:0-4936 GCA_964520085.1 uncultured Solibacteraceae bacterium
TTCGCTCCTAAGTCTTGGATCCAAGTTCCGTGATCGGTCGATCACCGGTTGGTGTTTTCGTGACCTCTCGGTCACGGCCTAATCCGCCCCTCCGGCGGAAGCCCAAATGCCGAACACCTCGCGGCTTGGCCGGAATACGAAAGCCATGCCATCGTCATACACCACCCGCCACCGGCTCGATGCCGTCAAGACGCCCGTCAGCTCGCTGCCGAGGCGGCCTGAGACAGCGTGTTATTGGTAATGCCCCAAATATTCTTAACCCTGCCACCAGCACCAATGAACATTGCAGCCGCCGCAAGCGCTACGAAAGCCAGGAGCAAAGTGTACTCGATCAGGTCCTGGCCCTGGTCTTCAGCGTACAATCGCCTAACCAGATTCCTCATGATGGTAGAGTACTCCTATTATATCGGACAGAAAAGGATAAAATTACTGGGTTGGATCAAGTAAGTACTGGAAGCAGCGCTAGTTAGCAGTGTATATAACCTTAGGTAACTAGCAGGCTGTCTACCGATGCGAGCGGCTCCGGATAACTGTAGACAGTAGCCTATTACACGTCTAGGTGGGAAGACTCTCTCTCGCCGGCACCAACCAGCTCAGTTCCACCGCCATTCCCGCTGCCCGATATGCCTCGATCAGCGCGCCGAGATGCGGCGGGTGCTGCGGCGGGCCAACGCGATTGCCTTCTTCCATCTCCGTCAGCAGGCGGAATCGCTCGCGCAGCATGCCGCTCTCGAACACGCCACCGGCGTACGCAACATTGACCGCCTCGCCCGGCTCCCATAGTTGCGTGCGGACGGCAGCGGCGAGGTGGGCCAACTCCTGCGCGGCCTGATTGACGACGTGTGCCGCTACCGCGTCGCCTTCGCCCGCCGCACGGCCTAGCAGCGGCGCCAGCGATGCCACGCGGGAGCGCTCCCATTCCGGCGTATAGAAACGGTGCAGCATTTCGTTGGCGCTAGCCGAACCCGTGGCATCGAGCAGCGCCGCGCGCAGCGCCGTTGCCGGACCCCAGCCTTCTTCCATCCGCAAAGCAGCACGCGCCGCCTGGCGGACCATATCGAAGGCGCCACCTTCGTCGCCGAAGACGTACCCCCAGCCGCCAGCCCGCGCAGTGCGCCCTTGTCCATTGCGCCCCAGCGCCATCGAGCCGGTCCCGGCGATGACCACGATTCCGAGGCCGCTCGCGACCGCGCCGGCCAGCGCAACGGCCGCATCCGTGGTCACCACCAGCCTCGCCGCGCACACCGTGCCGGCAAGAATCGCCCGCTTGTCTTCCGGCCCTCCGCTCATGCCGAAGCACGCCGATTCGAACTCCAATGCCGTCGCATCGAGGCCCGCCCACGCCGCGGCTTGCCCGATGCTTTCGCGTACCGCGCGCTCCAGCTTGGCGTGGCCTTCGGCGCCGGCCGCATGGTTGCTCGGTCCGGCTTCGCCTTCGCCCAGCACGCGGCCGGATTCGTCGCCGATTGCCGCCGTGGTCCCGGATTGTCCGCCATCCACACCCAGGAAGAGTCTCATGGCAGGCGATACAAGCGGCCGCCCGCGGCAGCGCCCACTTCCTCCACTCCCCACAAATCGCGATTGCGCCGCACGTCTTCCGACCAGGCCTCATCCTGAAAGCAAAGAACGTAGTCGATGCCGCGCCGCTTCAGTTCCTCCGCCGCGGCGCGCCGGAAGCCGAGATAGGGCGCGCCATCGCTCGCAACCGGCTGGATCGCCAACCGTTGCCAAGCGCCATCCCCGGTTTCACCATCCAGTTCGAGCCGGACGCCGTATTGATCGGAGGGAGCCTCCAGCACCACCCGATCGGTCCCCCGCTGCGCGCCGAAGTCCACTTGCACAAACATCCCAGAATGAATGGCTTCTCCGCTGCGCCAGAAAGTAACCGGTGAATTATCGAAGGCGTCCTGAATGCTCCACGGATACGGCTTCGCCGTCAGCCTCCAACCGGCCTCCCGAGGAAGTTCTCGACCGCTGGAGAAGATCCGCAGCTCGTTGATGCTCCAGATGTCGGTTCCGTTGGCCGTCTGCCGAACGCGAATCGCCCGCAAACGGCTCGGCGGGAACGTGAAGGTGAATCGCCCGTTGGGCGCGTCCGTCCCGATGGCGGCGCTCTGAAAGATGCGCGCTGCCGTCTGGTTCGCAGCCGACTCGTAGTCCACCAGAATGCGCCTTGAGGTGTACGCCTCGGGAATCGTTTTGAACGTGAGTACGGTCGATTCTGGCGGCGTAACTTTTTCTATTAGTTCACTCACCGGATAGAGAATCAAGTGATTCTTATAGTATCGACCTGGATCGCGCAAATGAAGTGCGTCCTTCCACGGCGTCAGCGTCAACCGCCAGGAACCGGTCGGCACCATCTTCGCCACCACCGCCGGCCAGCACAGGACGGCGTGCAGCAGAACCACCGCCAAGGCCATTCCTGGAAGCGTGGTCAGCGCCATGGCCATCGCCAGCGCCACGAAAGGCAGTGGCGGAATCAGAAAGCGCGCACCGATGTTGCTGAAGTAGTTCGCACCAAACACCAGGGCAGCCAACCACAATTGACGCCCCAGCGGTTTGCGCAGCGCCGCGAAACCCAACGGCGCCAGCAGAAAGACCGGCCCGAGCACACCGCCGAGCGTCCCTTTGACGGTTGCCGCCAGCGGGATCTGCCACCGGCTGGCAAGATCGTACAGCCGAAAATAGCTTTTGTAATCTTCTTCAAAATCAATAGTTACGTACGGATTCGGAAAGTAGCGGTTGAAAAATGGCGCGAGCGGATTGTGCATCCACATCCAGTTCTTCACGAGCCATGGCGCCACCAGCAAGAACGCGAGCGCGGCCACTATGGCGACCGGACGCACACGCTTACTTTTCCAGGCCACGAACCCGATCGCGTATGCCACACCCACCCAGCCCGTGTACTTCAGCGCGAATCCAAAGCCTGCCAGAATCCCGATCGTCGGCAGCAGGCGCGCGCCTCGTTCCTCCGCCCAACGCTCCAGCAAGCAGAACAGGGTGAACGCGGCAGCCGCCAGCGCGACATCGTTATAGGCGCTCGATGCGTCCACACCCACCATCGGGCTCAGCCCGACCAGCGCCGCCCCGCAGAGTCCCACCCACGCCATGCCGTGGCGCGCTCCCCAAATCCCCATCTGCCAGACCAGCGCCACCAGAAACGCCAGGTGAACCAGGGCCGCAGCCGAGTGCTTGCCAAACGCGAAGGCGAAAAGGAAGAGCATCTCCATGCCCTGCGACAGGCTGGCGTAGAGATTCCAGGTGACCGGGTATAACCCATGCTCGCGCAGGTATAGTGCCGTAAGGCCCAGGTGGTATGTACTTCCGTCAGGGCTAACCTCTGGTGCTACTGACTTCAAGAAATAGATATAGAAATATACGATAAGAATAAGAAAAACCAGAATATTACTGAATGATGACTGAGGCAAATAACGCCCCGCGTTTTCACCCCGCCAATATCGCCAGGGACGGCAGGTGATGATTGCCGCCACACCCAGAATTGCGAAAGCGGCTGGATAGGCGAGGTGGCTGGCCGCCAGCAGAAGCACCAGGAAACTGAGCGCGCCGGCTCCCGCAGTGAAGCGTATCGGCCAATCGCCGCAAGCCTTGCCGAGCAGCAGCGTCCCCAGTGCCGTGGCCGTGGCGACGGTGAACAGCGCGCCGAAAAGAATCGCCGCCACTTGCATAGGCTACTCCACGAACCCCGCGCGAGTGAGAACGAATCCCAACCGCTCCCCCCCGGGACCGGCAGCGGTCTTGTCCGGCTCCAGCGCGACCGTGTTGACAGCGTCCGGGCGCAGCCACTCCCAGGGCGCTTCCTTTGTGTACTCCTGGCTGCCCGGCTTGGTGTAGCGGACGCGCTCGAACTCCTTGCCGTTGAGGCGGATGGTCAGCTCGACCGGCCCGGTTTGGGCGAATGTCTGGTCGGGAAATGTCAGATCCATCAGAAAGCGGAGGCGCGGCATACGAATCGGCTCATACCGGATTGTGCCAGGCGCGGCAGGCATGGGCTGTTCGATCAGCGCGCGATACGGCACATAGAACTGAAGCACCGGATGCTCGTGCGTCCAACGCCACGCGCCTTCGCTTTGATCTCGAAAGCCGCCGACGATGTAGGCATTCGCATTCGGGTCGCTCATGGTTACGAAATAGCCAAACGGCAACGACGACGGCAAACTGAGCGACGGGCGCTGCTCGGGCGGCGGATACCAGTTGGCGCGGTTCCCGCAGCCGGCAGCCGTGAGTGCCAATACGATGAAGACCAAGCGAAGCACGAAGAAAGATTGTAGCAGCGGCAGGCGGGGCGGCGAGATGATTGTGATCGGTGGCCCAATGGAGAGGATGCCGGCGACAGCCGCCAGGGCCCTGGCGAGGTTGCGCGGATCGGGAATTGGGAGGCGAACGCGTCGACAACGAGCCGCGCGGTCGAAAGTCGCCTCGCGCCGATTCTAATTGCCTTTAGGCGAGCATCTGAGATCGGCGATCTCGACCCGGCGATTCTTTGCGCGCCCTTCGTCGCTGCCATTGTCGGCGACGGGTTTGGTCTTGCCGTAGCCCTTGGCCGTAAGCCGGTCCGCCGCCACGCCGTGTTGCGTGAGCCACGTCACCACCGCCCTCGCCCGCGCTTCAGAAAGCGTTTGGTTATACGCGTCGTTGCCGACGTTGTCGGTGTGCCCCTGCACCTCGAGCTTCAACGTCTTATCCGCCACCATGATATTTGCCGCCGGTTGCAGCGCCGCGTCGGAAGCCGGCTGCAAGGTCGACTTGTTGAAGTCGAACAATACCCCGTAGAGCGCGACGTGGCACGCCTTCGCCAGAGTCGCCCCCAGGTCCGCCGCGCCCGCGTCTGCCACGTTGATGGAGTACATGACGGGGCCATTGGGCGACACCATGGCCCAGATGTTCCGGCCCCTTTGCGCGTAATGAGCCCTGATGA
>CAZFOP010000327.1:0-4932 GCA_964520085.1 uncultured Solibacteraceae bacterium
TTCCGGACATCATCTTCATCCCATCCTGGTGGATGGAATACGGGATGGCGGCCGAGCCTTCGGTGCTCGGAGCGAAGATCAAGTTCTGGCAGGACAATACGCCGAGCGAATGCCATACGCTACAGCGCCTGGAAGACGTCGACAAGTTGGCGGAATACGACGTGGAGGCGGACGCTTTCGCGGCCCTGACGCTGCACCGCATCCGCATGGAGCGCCAGCGCATTCTGGACCACGGCCATATTCTCCCGATGGTGACGGCGCGGGGGCCGTTGTGCACGGCCGCGTTCGTGCGCGGCATGACGCAATTGATGGTCGACCTGGCGGACGAACCGGAGGGAGCACACAAGCTGCTCGACTTGTGTACGCGGGTGGTAATCGACTGGCTCAAAGCGCAGCACAAAGCCATGGGCGACACGGTCGAGGGCATTTTCATCCTCGACGACGTGGTGGGCATGATCGGCAAGCGGCACTACCGGGAATTTGCGCACCCGTACCTGAAGCGGATTTGCGATGCATTTCCGGCGGACTGGGTAAAGCTATACCACAACGACGCAGAGGTGGGCGCATGCCTCGACCAGTTGCCGGATGCAGGCTTCAATATACTCAATTGGGGCAAGCAACGCGACATTCGCGAGTTGAAGCGGCGGGTGGGCAATAGGATGTGCCTGATGGGAAATGTCAATCCGCTGGAGACCGCGGTTCGCGGCACGCCTGGCGAGGTGAGGCAGGCGACGCTCGACGTGTTGGAGGGAGCTGAGGGCGAGGGCATGGTTCTCTCGTTGGGTGGGGGAGTTAGTCCAGGCACGCCGCGCGCCAATATCGTGGCCATGCTCGAAGCCCTCCAGGAGTTCAACGCGGCCCGCCGGGGGGGACCGCGGGCGCGGTATAGTTGATTATTCTCATGAACCAGTGTCGGCGCGTGGGCAAGGCCGACGGCACTCAGTTTCTCGACTACGAACCGGAATGAAAAAAGATCACCTTGACCTGACCGATCGGGTGGCCGTGGTAATTGGCGCCACATCGGGCATCGGCCGCACGCTGGCGATCGGACTGGCGTGCCACGGCGCCCATGTCGTTCCCACCGGCCGGCGCGGCGCTGCGGTGGAAGTGGTGTGCCGGGAAATCGAGATGGCTGGCCGCCGGACGCTCTGCCAGGCTACCGACATCGCCAACCGGAAATCCATCGAGGAGTTGCGCGACCGGGTGATGGAACACTTCGGCCGCGTGGACATCCTGGTCAACGCAGCCGGCATCACCTTCCGCAAGCCGACGCTCGAGGTAGCGGAGGACGAGTGGGAGAAACTGTTCGATACCAATCTGACGGGAGTGTTGCGGACATGCCAATCCTTTCACGCGCCGCTGAAGGCCAGCGGCCGTGGGCGCATTGTCAATATCGCGTCGCTCGGCAGCTTCCTGGCTTTTAACGAAGTCGCGGCCTACTGCGCGGCCAAGAGCGGACTGCTCTCGCTCACGCGCAGCTTGGCCTGCGAGTGGGCTCGGGACGGGGTTTCGGTGAACGCAATTGCCCCCGGGATCTTCCCCACGGAAATGAACGAGGACCTGGTGAGCGGTACCGCGCGCGGGCGCGAGATGCTGATGCGCACGCCAATACGCCGCTTCGGAAAGCCCGAAGAACTGGTGGGCGTAGCCGTCTTGCTCGCGTCGGAGGCGGCAAGCTTTCTCACCGGGCAGTGCATCACTGTCGACGGAGGCTACCTGGCTTCCGGCGTCAATTCGTAAAGGAGAACCGGGCGTGCGCGACATAGAAAAGGCTGAGCGGCCCTTGGTGGGGCACGCTCCAGCTTGCCGGTACCAGACGAGGTTGCGAACCGGTCACCTTCCATTCGCTTTTAAAGCCATCTTCACCGCCGCATTGGCGGCAGCTTGTCTTCACGCCGAAACCGGCTACGACGCGTGGCTGCGCTATCAGCCCACCGAAGGCGCCGCACTTGTGCGCGCCCGCACTGCGGCGCTGGCCGTAGTTACGGCTCTCGGCGACTCCGCTCCCGAGGCTGCCGCGCGCGGCGAGTTGATACGCGGCCTGCGCGGCTTGGTGGGAAGAACGTTGCGCGTGGAAGCGGGGATTCCAGCGGAAAGCGCCATCGTGCTGGGAACTTTGGATGAGCTGAACCGCGCCGCGCCGCAATGGCGCCTCAACGCTTCGCTTCCCGAGGACGGCTACTGGCTGAAAACCGTGGTGGATCGGGGTGCAGGCTATACGGTCGTCACCGCGACCAATCCACGCGGCGTGCTGTACGGCGCCTTCGCCCTGCTGCGCAAAATCGCGCTCGGCGAGCCTGTCGATTCGCTCGACGAACGCTCCGCACCCTATGCGCCGATCCGCTGGGTGAACCAGTGGGACAACCTCGACGGCTCCATCGAGCGCGGCTACGGCGGGCGTTCCATCTTTTGGGAGAACCGCCACGCGCGCGCCGACTTGACTCGCGTCGCGGACTACGGCCGGCTGCTGGCTTCGGTCGGCATCGACGGCTGCTCGATTAATAACGTCAACGCCGATCCGCGCGTGCTGGCCCCGGAGACGATCTCGGAGATCGCGCGCATCGCTACTGCGCTCCGCCCCTGGGGCGTGCGCGTCGCGGTTTCGGTCGATTTTTCGAGTCCCAAGGTTCTCGGCGGCCTTGAGACCTTCGACCCGCTCGATGCCCGCGTCGCCGCCTGGTGGAAACAGAAAGTAGACGAATTGTATCGGGCCGTTCCGGACCTCGCCGGCTTCGTGTTGAAGGCCGATTCGGAGGGACGCGCCGGCCCGTCGACTTACGGGCGCACCCACGCCGATGCGGCCAACGTGGTGGCGCGGGCGCTCGCACCGCACGGCGGCCTGCTGCTCTACCGCGGCTTCGTCTACGACCATCACATGGACTGGCGCAATCCGAAGAACGATCGAGCCCGCGCGGCGTACGACAACTTCCACGCCTTGGATGGCCAGTTCGACTCGAACGCGGTGGTGCAAATCAAGAACGGACCGATCGATTTTCAGGTACGCGAACCGGCCTCGCCGCTTTTCGCCGCACTCGAGAAGACCAACCAGGCGATCGAGCTGCAAATCACTCAGGAGTACACGGGCCAGGCGCGGCACGCCGTCTTTCTGGTGCCGATGTGGAAAGAGACGCTCGACTTCGACCTGCAAGCGCGCGGCGATCGATTTGGAACACCGGTGAAGGCGCTCGCCGCCGGCAAGGTCTTCGATCGCCCCGCCGGCGGTTTTGCCGGCGTGTCCAACGTGGGCCTCGACGAAAACTGGTTTGGCAATCACCTCTCGCAGGCCAACCTGTATGGCTTCGGCCGCCTCGCCTGGAGCCCCGATTTGAGTTCGCGGCAGATCGTCGCGGAGTGGACGCACCTCACCTTCGGCGGCAATCCGAAAGTCGATGAGACAATCGAATCCATCCAGCTCAGCTCCTGGCGCACCTACGAGAATTACACCGGCCCGCTCGGTCTGCAAACGCTCACCGATATCACTGGAAATCATTATGGTGTCAACGTCGAGGCCAGCGAGCGCAACGGTTGGGGCCAGTGGCATCGCGCCGACGACAAAGGCGTTGGCATGGACCGCACGGCCGCCACCGGCACTGGCTACATCGGCCAATATCCGCCTGTGGTAGCCTGCGCGTGGGAGTCGCTTGCCGCCTGTCCGGACGATCTACTGCTCTTTCTGCATCACGTCCCGTACACGCACGTGTTGCACGACGGCAAGACCGTCATTCAGTATCTCTACGATTCGCATTACGACGGCGCCGAGGCCGTTGCCGGCTATGCAAGCCAATGGAAGGCGCTCGCCGGGCTAGTGGACAAGCGCCGCTACCATGAAGTTCTCGCGCAGCTCGAATACCAGGCCGGGCAGGCCGTGGTCTGGCGCGACGCGGTAACCGAGTGGTTCCACCGCGCTTCCGGCATCGCCGATGTGCGCGGGCGCGTGGGCAGTTATCCCGGCCGCTTCGAAGCCGAAGCGATGCACCTGGATGGCTATCAGGTCCGCGACGTCGTGCCCGCCGAGGATGCTTCGGGCGGCAAGGCGGTCGCCTGCGCCGCCGCCGAATGCGCCGCCTCACTTCGCTTCGATGGCGCGACCGGCCGGTACACGTTGCGCGTCCAGTACTTCGATCAGCGGAATGGTATCTCGCATTACCGGCTGCGCGTGGCGGGACAAGCGATCGATGAGTGGGATGCCGATCTGTTGCTGCCGACGACCGCGATGGATTCCACGTCCTCCACCCGGCGCGTCATCCGCGGCGTGGCGTTACGCCCGGGCGACGAGATCCGCATCGAAGGCCGCCCCGGCGGTGACGAGCCCGCTGCGCTCGACTACATCGAGATCGCACCGGATCGGGAATAGGTCTGGCGGCAGGCGGGCCCGTTTGACACTTCGGCGCCCGGCCGCACAATAGGGACGTATTTCACCGCCTGCCAAGAGGCGTTATGGATAGAACAGCGGAAGCTCAGATCGTGGACGCGGAAGACCGGCTCAGGACGGCCATGCTCGGCTCGGATGTGAGTGCTCTGGACGAGCTATTGGCCCCCGAGCTGATCTTCACCAGCCACCTCGGGCAATTGGTAGGCAAGGAAGACGATCTGGCGGCCCACCGGCTGGGTCTGATCAAGGTGAGTGCACTCGAGTATTCCGACCGGCATGTTCGACTGATTGGCGACGTCGCGATAGTTTCGGTGCGGGCGCGTTTGTCGGGCACGTTTGCCGGCAATCCGGCGAGTGGCGATTTCCGTTTCACGCGTGTCTGGGCTCTGTCTCCTCGCGGGACCTGGCAGGTAGTGGCCGGGCACGCGGATGTGGTGGCCTGACCGGGACTCCGTGGCCGGCTTCCTGGCATTCCCAACCGCGCGCGTCCGGGCACCGTTTTGCACGCCCACTTGCCCGGCGTTACACTGGTCCCGCCATGTTCACTCGCCGCAGCTTTC
>CAZFOP010000328.1:0-4900 GCA_964520085.1 uncultured Solibacteraceae bacterium
CTTGGACACGTTGTCGTAAATCTTCCGGCCCAACGGATGGCCGTCGAACGGCACCTCGTCCAAGCCCTCCATCTCGCGCCGGAACTTCACGCAGAAAACCTTGCGTGCGCCCGGCGGAATGGCGCCCTGCGTCTGGTTGGCCCCGCTCTCTCCTCCACTTGCCATGTCGTGATCGCCTCTCCTCAGGTTCCAGGATACAACGTGCGGGAGGGAGGCTTTGGGTACACAACACGTAAGTGGATACTGCCTGCTGGGGCTCTCCCTGCAACGTTTGGGCGAGAAGAAGAAGGCTGAGGGAGCCTTCTGTGCAGCCAGCCAAAATGCAGGCGCGTATTCGTGGTCCTTGCCGGGCCGCGACCGCTACAGCCAGTTCAGGTCCGCGTAATGCTCGCCGGTCAGATGCAGGAACAGCGGCTCCAGGGCGCGGTATTCCTGGCCGTCGTATGCGATCGAGCCGTCGTTGGCCAGCACGGTGATATCGCCTTGCCAGACCAGCTTGCCGGGCCGCGTGATGATGGCCACGGCGTTGCACAGCCGCTCCACGGTCTCGAGCACGTGACTGGTGATGAAGACGGTGCGGCCCTGCTCGGTGAAGCGGCGCAGCCACTGCTTCATAGACGCCACACCAGCCGGATCGATGCTCTCGAACGGCTCGTCGAGAAACAGCACTTCGGGCGAATGGATCACCGCCGCCGCGAAGGCCACGCGCTTGCGCATGCCGGTGCTGTACTCGGATAGCGTCTTGTGCGAGTCGTTCAGCTCCAGCGCCGCCAGCAACTCGGTGACCCGTGCGCGGGTGGTCGTCTCATCCAGTCCGAACATGCGCCCGATGAAAGCCAGAAACTCATGTGCATACAAAGGCTCGAACAAGCCGAGTGCTTCCGGCATTACCCCCATGCGCCGCTTGAGGTCCACGCTCTCGGAGGTGAAGCGCTGGCCCAGAATTTCCATTTCGCCGGCGGAAGGATCCAGCAGCCCGGTTAGGCAGCCGATGGTAGTGCTCTTGCCAGAGCCATTCGGCCCCAGAAAGCCAAACATCGAGCCTCTGGGCACGGAGAGCGATAGGTCCTCCACGGCGACCACGGTGCCGTATTTCTTCGCCAGGTGGCGAATCAGGATGGCGGATTCCATCGATTCAGGATCTCCCTTCCATAATGCCGATCAGCCGCTCGCGCCGCGCGCGAAACCGCGCCGACGCGCCCTGAAGCGACATCCAATAAATGCCGCCGGCCGTAACGGCGGTGGCCAGCGGCACCCACCAGTAACCGGACCAGAATAGGTTCGGCCAGAGGGCGGCGGCCACGTGAGGCAGAATGAACAAGCTCATCATGGAGCCGATCATGATCGCGTTGCCGGCGAAGGACAGGTCGTTACCGAAGCTGCTGTAGTAGTTGCCGCGGCGCGCCGACAGGACACTGACCCACAGGCCAGCAGCCAGATACAAAAACATACCCGTCACGCTGCATCCGGCCAGCAGCGGCATCATCAGCGGATCGAACGGACCGCGGCTGAGAAAGGGCCATACCAATAGTCCGACCACGATCAGCACTGCGTCCAGCAGGACGAAGGTGTAACTGCACGAGCGGAGCGCCGCGGCCGGGTCGGCCGGCAACAGGAGATAGCGGCGCAGCCCATTTCCCACGTAAGCGAACTGATTGACCGCGAATTGGCCGGTGCCGATGAAACCGACGATGGCAAACGCGCCCATGGCGGAGGCGAACGCGTCCTTCGGCCCCAGGGTCATGCCGGGCTGGCGCGTGAACCCGTAGATAAAGAACCCCACCAGCGGCAGCGAAAGCGGATACATCATGCGGAAACGGTTGTTGCGCCAGAAAAACCGCAGCCACTGGCCGATTAGAATTGCGTTCTGCGGCCCCAGGAACGCTCCCACTCGCTCATAGCGGCTGCCCCACTGGAGCTTGCCGGACGACGCCACCGTGGCCCGCGCCGGCCGCCGCTCGAGAGCCACCAGCGCGGCGCCCAGCCCCAACGTCCACCAAGCGATCAGCGTCAGGCCCCATACGGCCCACAGGCCCGCATGCGTCATCGCCAACGCCGCGCCGTATGGCGGCGTCCACTGTAACCAACCCAGGCCGGGCCCGGCGTGCGGGTGCGCCTGCATATACGGCAGCAGGAAGGGAGGGGCCATACCAACGGCCATGATCGCCGCCATCAGAAAGATGGAGCCGCCGCGCCGCGCCACCAGCCGCTCCACGATGGTGCTTAGCAGGCGGGCCGTCAGGTAGTTGCACACGTACAGCAGCAACACCGCCACCGCGCCAGTCAAGAAGAAGCCGGAGCCCAGCAGGTACAGGCCAGCGAGCAGGCCGAGCTCGATCCCCACCACCAGGTACCAGTAAGGATCGAGCATCGCCACAATGTGCCGCGCCAGTTCCCGTTCCCGCGCCCGCAGCGGATACCGCCGCATTTCGCCTTCGGCAAAAATGGCGTTCATGCCGAACCCCAGAATCAGCGTCCCGACGGTGGCGCACAAATACAGGCCGAAGAGCACTGTGGCGGCGGTCTCGGTAGTTTTTCCCGCGTTCACAGCCATCGCACCGAGGCCGAGTCCACCCGCGGTGAGCAGCGCCATCACCGCGAGCAGCAGCAGGTAGCCGGACATGAACAGCGCAATCCTGCCGCTGCGCGAACGCTTCTTGGCCCAAAAAAGCCGATAGCGAAGCCGGATCAGGATGCCCAGCAATTGCAGGTTCATGCGATCACTTGCGCGGCCGGATTACTTCCTCGTTCAGATACGGCCGCAGCGCCTGGGGAATCACCACCGTGCCGTCGCGCTGCTGGTAGTTTTCGATAATCGCTACCCAGGTGCGGCCCACCGCCAGGCCGCTTCCATTCAGCGTGTGAACAAACTCGGCCTTCTTGCCGCCGCGAAAGCGGATGCCCGCGCGGCGCGCCTGAAACGCCTCGAAATTGGAGCAGGAGGAAATCTCCTTGTACCCGTCCTGCCCCGGCAGCCAGACTTCGACGTCGTAGGTCTTGGCGGAGGAAAATCCCATGTCGCCGGTCGAAAGCGCCATGGTGCGGAATGGCAGTCCAAGCCGCCGCAGGATGTCCTCGGCATCGGCGGTCAACTTCTCCAGCTCGTCGTAGCTAGCCTCCGGACGGACGAACTTCACCAGCTCTACTTTCTGGAACTGATGCACGCGGATAATGCCGCGCACGTCACGGCCGTAGGAGCCCGCCTCGCTGCGGAAGCACGGCGTGTAGGCGCACAGCTTCACCGGCAGCGCGTCCGCCTCCAGCGTTTCGCCCGCGTAAATATTGGTTACCGGCACTTCCGCCGTGGGAATTAGCCAGAGGTCCTGCCCCTCGCATTTGAAGAGGTCTTCCTGAAACTTGGGCAACTGGCCGGTGCCGAACAGGCTGCGCGAGTTCACCATGAACGGCGGCAGCACCTCGGTGTAGCCGTGCTCGCGCGTGTGCACGTCGAGCATGAAGTTAATCAGCGCCCGCTCCAGCTTGGCGCCCATGTCCCAGTAAAGGGCAAATCGCGCGCCGGTGATTTTGGCGGCTCGCTCCAGGTCCAAAATGCCCAGCTCCGGCCCCAGGTCCCAGTGCGCTTTGGGTGCGAAGTCGAATTGCCGCGGCTCGCCCACCCGCCGCACCTCGACATTGTCCGCCTCGCTCTTGCCTACCGGCACCGATTCATGCGGCAGGTTGGGGATGCCGGCCAGTAGCTCGCGAAAACCATCTTCGAAAGCCTTCTGCTCTTCTTCGAGTGCGGCCACCCGCGCCTTAGAAGCCCGCACGGCCTCTTGTTCGGCAGTGGTCTCGGCGCCTTCCCGGCGCATCTGCCCGATCTTCACGCTTTGCGCGTTGATCTGCGCCTTGAGTTGCTCGGATTCCGTGATCGCCGCCCGCCGCTTCCGGTCCAATTCACGGAATTGTTCCAGGCCGGCGCTCGCGCCGCGCGTGGCCAGGCGGCCCGCAACCGCATCAAGATTGTTCCGGACGTATGCGAGATCGAGCATTTCCCTCCATGCTAACGCAGGGCGGGACGGCTATTCTTCCTCTTCCTCGGTCTTGACGGGTTCCAGATCCTCGGCCTCGAAGATCTGGCGGCAATCCAGACATTCCACGTAGTCCACGCCGTTTCGTCGGGCCAGGATCTGGGTGCGTGTGTGCTCGCAGGCGGGTTGCATAGGTAGGCGCTAGATGAGAAATATTCTAACTGTCTGCGCTGGGTTGTCAAGCCCCCTCGAAGGTTAAGCAGCCAGGCACACCGTTTGGGAAACTCGGATCCGTTTCCCGGGCCGCTCCTCGACCCACGGCCGAGCCGGTTCGAGCGTGCCTCCCCCTGCGGGTCTGTGGCCGGAGTGAAGCACGCCCCAGCACGGCAGGCGCGGTACAATCCTGATTGAGATGCCCTTCCCGGTTCATCGCCTACGCCGCCTACGCGCCACCGAAAGGCTGCGCGGGTTGGTGCGGGAAACGCACCTCCATCCGGGTCAATTCATCCTTCCGTTATTTGTTTGTCCGGGCGAAGGCGTGCGCCGCGAAATCGGCGCCATGCCGGGCAACTATCAGCTTTCAATCGACGAGTTGGTGAAGGAATGCGCCGAGGTTCAGTCGCTCGGTGTGGGAGGCGTTATCCTCTTCGGCCTGCCGGAGGCCAAGGACGAGCTGGCCTCCGGCGCCTATGACGACGCTGGCATCGTGCAGCGCGCTATCCGGGCTATTCGCCGGGAGACGCCGCAACTGCTGGTGGCGACCGACGTCTGCAATTGCGAGTACACCAGCCACGGCCACTGCGGCTACGTCAAGGATGGCGATGTCGATAACGATACGACCCTCGATTGGCTGGCCAAGTCCGCCGTTTCGCACGCTCGCGCCGGCGCCGATATGGTGGCGCCCTCCGACATGATGGATGGACGGGTGG
>CAZFOP010000329.1:0-4855 GCA_964520085.1 uncultured Solibacteraceae bacterium
CTGCCAATACTTCGCCTATCGCGACTCGGGCGAGGGCGCCATTGTGATGACCAACGGCGACAATGGCAGCGATCTGGCGAGCGAGATTCTGCGGTCAATCGCGGTCGAGTATGGCTGGGTGGACTACCTGCCGAAGGAGTGGACCGTCGTGCCAGTCGATGCTTCGGTACTCGCGTCCTACGTTGGGGACTATGCGTTTCCGGGCGGGCCGGTGGTGCGGATTCGCGTGAAGGACGGGCAACTCACCTCGACCATAGGCTTCGGCACCGCCGTGCTGCTCGCCGAGGCGCCGGATTCCTTCTTCGACATGGACGGGCACGCGCCGTCAACCAGGTTCGTGAGGGCCGCCGACGGAACGATGGAACTACACGCTGACGGTGGGGTGGCGAAACAGAAGAAGCCGTAGGCGCGCGGAGAGCCGGTCTTGAGTCCCCCGGAAGTCAGCTTCGGGCAGCCGATGGGGCGGCAATTTCCCGCAATAGGCCACCCCCAGAAGTGAGCGACCGCCTGACTCAGCCAGGTCGTCGGCTTCGGGAACGCACGCACACCGCTGCCAGAAACAGCGTCCGATAATTCCAATTAACACTTGCCTGGATCGGGGGCGGCGACGCTTCTCGGTGGTTACTTTTCCCGCCTTTGGGGAACACGCATAACGCAAACGGCGTCTAAACCCCGTGTATGGACGTTAAGATCACGGCAATCAACATCCTCACCTTCTCCATCGCCTTCACCGCGGGCGTGCCTCGTGTCGCAGCCCAACCGCAAAACGCGCAGGAACCGGTCACTCAGGTCACCTCTGCAATTATCAAACTATTCGACCAACATCGGATTGTGATGCTCGGGGAGATGCACGAATCCATCCAGGAACACGCCCTCCTGAACAAACTGGTGGCGGCTCCGGGATTTTCAGAACGCGTTAACGACATCGTTGTGGAAACCTGCAATTCTCTTTATCAGGACGCCATGGATCGCTATGTCGGAGGCGAGAATGTTCTGGCCGAACGCCTTCGCCTATCGTGGGAAAACGTTGTGGGAGCCCCCGGCGGTGTCGCTGTCGCGCCGTACCACGGCTTGTATGCCACGATTCGGTCCGTTAATCAAGGGTTACCCAAGGACCGCCAACTGCGGGTGCTGTGCGGAGATCCGCCGATTGATTGGAGCCGCGTCGAAACCCGCGACGATATCGCGCCGTTCCTGGGCTTCCGCGACGAGCACTACGCCAGCGTGGTCCGGTACGACGTCCTCGCCTTACGTAGGAAGGCGCTGTTGATCATGGGAAGCGGACACTTCCAGCGGCGGGAAGGCAAACCCGGCGCGATCGAACAACAAATGATTCAGGCTTTCGTGAAGCCTTATGTGATACTTCCCGGCAGTAATATCGTGGGAACTTACGACGATCTCGATGTGCGCTTCGAACAGCAGCCCGCGCCATGGCTGATGGAGATGAAGGACAGTTGGCTGGCTAGTTTGCCACGCTGGCAGGAGTCGCCGGTAATAGGATATCCCGCCATGGCTGTTCTCAAGACGAAGTTGGGGACGTGGGAGCAGACCGCCGACGCCTACTTGTACCTGGGACCGCGGGACAAACTGACGCAGGGTGGCGAAGCGTTTGATTTGGAGGGTACTCCCTATGGAAATGAGCTTCGCCGCCGGTGGAAGATCATTTTTCCAAAGCCCCCCGAGGCGCTGCCGAAATCCGACGGCAAGGAGCGTCCCTTGTTCCAACGGATGGCACCGGCCGCACCGGCGCTCCCACGCGTGCCTGCACCCAACTGAACCAGCCGCCCGGGATAGTAAGGAGATGCAAGCCGAGGCTCGCGTTTCGTTGCCGAAAACAGTGTCCGATAATAGCGAATAACGCTTGCGTGGAATCCTGGGACCAAGGGCCCGCCGCTCTACATTACGGCGTCAGGGGGGTCTATCTCGCTGTGCATAGCAAATGTCAGCAACGGGCGTTTTTTGTCAAGTTGACAGGACCGGGGCTTAACGGGATACGGCACGCAAGATCTCTCCGCAGCGCCTCTCGGACGCACCAACTCCACGTCCACGTAGGCAGCCGCGCCGCAGCCAATAGACCTCAACGTCTGCTTACACGAGCTTTGCCGGCGTGGCGTTCTTCAGGAAGTCCGGATCGAAATCCAGCCCCATGCCCGGTCCGGTTGGAACCGGAATGACACCGTCTTTGATGTCGAAATTGGGCGCGTACCACGATTCATTTTTCGGCGGCTTTCGGGAAACGTATTCCATCCAGGGCCCAATATTGGGAGTGGTTGCGGCAAATTGCAGGATATTCACCGAAGCCGCGCCGGTTTGCGTGTCGTGGGGGCAGATCCACATGCCCACCTTGCGTGCCATCCGCGCCACTTTAGCGGCGCGAGTGAAACCGCCGTTATAGTTCAGATCGGGCTGCACTACATCCATCACCTTGTTATCGATCATCCACTGGAACAGCCACAAACTGGAATCCTGCTCACCGAACGCCACCTTCATATCCAGTGCGTCGGCGACTTTCTTGGTCTCGCTTAATTCCTCCCAGGGGCATGGCTCCTCAAACCACAGGTATTTCATCTCCTGCAGCCGTTTGCCGATCTCGATGGCGTTCTTCGCGTCGTACGACCCGTTCGCGTCGGCCATCAGGGTCACCTTATCCGCGAGCTTTTGCTGCGCCAGTTCCAGGAGCTTGTTGGTGCGCTCCGGGTAGGCGTCGCGATTATCGCTCATGCGGCCGCCGATCTTGAACTTCACGGCCTTCGCCCCGGTCCTCGCCACCTCGCGCACGTACACGTCGACCTCTTCCTCAGCCGTCGTGTCGCGGCCCGAGCCGGAAAGATAGACCGGTATCTCCTTCCGAAGCACACCGCCCATGAGCTCGCCCGCAGGTTTCTTCAGTGTCTTCCCCATCAAGTCGAACAGGCTCTGCTCGATGTACGCCACCGGGCACCAAAACTCCTGCCCCGCCAGTTTGTAGTTGGAGTCCGCCGCATAGACCCCGTCGATCAGTTGTTCCAGATCGCGAGCGTCTTTGCCCAGGAAGTGTGGCATGACCCGGTGCGCCAGGATCTGGATGTAATCCACGATGTCTTTTGTCTGAATGATTCCTTCCGCACCGTCAGTCGACCGCGTGCGGAGGAAGAATTGGCCGTGCGCCTGTAGGAGTTCGATGGACGCAATCCTGACGGGGGTGTTGAAGAACCTGTGCAGGTTGAAAACGGGTTTCTTGTATTCCAGGATTTCCGCCCCCATATCCGAAGCACACCACGCGCGCATCGCCTGGCTTGTAAGAAGAGCACTGCCGACACTGGCCTTTAAGAAATCACGGCGGTTCATGACCTAGATTCTAGCGTGGACGACTCGAACCCGTTTTGGGTCGGTCGACGGTGTACCATTGCCTACGGCACGCTACCGATAAGGAACCATATCGTTCCCCCGGTGGCCGGGCGCGGGAGCAGCTTGGACATGTCGAAGCTATCGGCTTCCCATCATCGCTTAATTGGGATGGGCCGTGCTATGGTGCCGCTTTCCACAGAACTTCGATGTTGCGCTGGTGGACGCTCGGAATCTCGTCGGGGTTCCCGGCGCTCCTAATATCGCCCAGGTCCGCGTATTCCGCGAAACTCACGGCAAGCGCCAAGTCCGCTTTCGCCTGTTCCAGCGTCTTGCCTGCCGCTTTTGTCCGCCGCACTTCGTTCCAGAGCTTCTCCAGATACGCGGCCTCGCACGCGCACTGTGCCTTGGTCATCACGGCCCGTCCATGACAACCTAGAAACTGTGTCTTCTCGTCGGCTTGGCTCAGCACCTCATGCAGCACCACAAACCAGTTATTCACTATCTCAGGCTTCAACATCTCAGCCGTCAGCCCTTCCTCGTTTCCATTGGACGCGAAACCGATGTAGGGTATCTGGCCGGGCGAAAACACGGCTTCGGTGAGTACGAGGTTCTCTTCGGGAACGCTGATTATGATGTCCGCCATCGAGTGGAAGAGATCGAAAGAGAAGAGCCGCACGGAAACGTCGCCGAGGTTCAAAGTCATCCGGCGATCGAACGTGATGGCCGGCAGGATCAGGCCGGCCGCGGTGGGGTTGTCGGCTTCCGCCGTCTTCCAGAACCGTTCGACCTGGGCGAACTGCGGTCCCTCGAGCGCCTTGGGATTGTTCTTCAGAAGATACTGCCGCATCCATGTCAAGTTCTTCTCTGGCCATTCCATGAACCGGGCAACAATTGCGGGATCGGACTTCATCCTGAGGATGGCCGCGCGCAGGGCCTCGCTGCCGATTAGTGGAATATCGGAATAGGCGCTGTCGCCCAACATGTGATCGCCATGTTCGTGAGTGTTGATCAGGAAAGCGAAGTCGCTCCGTTTGAAATCCGCCTGGATCGCCTCGCGATAGGCTTTGGCGATGGTCTTCGAGAAGCCGGAATCGACGACGACGATTCCTTTCTGAGTGGCAATCGCCACCATCGCGTTATCCCAGGGGCCGGCGTTGAACACGGCGGTGCGGGGACTGAGCCGGCGCACCGTGATCCCGATATCCGGCGTGGCCTCAGCGCCGGCCGCGGCGGACGCGCCGCCGAGAAACAGAGTAGCCAAAAACAACGAGGAACAAGAGAAGTGATTTGTCATATTCTTACCATCAATCGATTCCAACCTATCTCAAAGCAACCGTTCAGTGGGAAAGCTTCCGGAAACGCTCCAGCGCGCTGGTGGAGACCCAATAGATGTCGTTGTGCTTCCCCTTCTCGGAACGCGTAAAGAAGAGTGCCCGGCCATCCAGCGAGAAAGTGCCTCCATACTCGTCTCCAGGGGAATTGAATCCCTCTCCCAGGTTGACCGGCGTGGTCCAGCCGCCGTGTCCGT
>CAZFOP010000330.1:0-4842 GCA_964520085.1 uncultured Solibacteraceae bacterium
CAGGGCAGGGGAAGCTCACCCAGACGGCGGACGCGAGCGTGACGGCGCCGCAGGTGGCGGCGCTCTACAAATTTCCGGCGGGGCTGACCGGACAAGGCCAATCGATCGCATTGATCGAACTGAACGATGTGGACGCGAGCGGCGGCCCGAGCGGGGCTGGATATCAGGTATCCGACCTGGCGACTTACTTCAAAGGCCTCGGCATCGCCGCGCCCTCCGTGGTGGCAGTGAGCGTGGATGGCGGGGCGAACGTGCCAGGGCCGGACCCTGACTCGGACGGCGAGGTTACGCTGGACATCGAAGTGGCCGGATCGGTGGCGCCGGGGGCGACCATCGCGGTTTACTTTGCGCCCAATACCACAGCCGGTTTCATCGACGCGGTAAGCCAGGCGGTGCACGACACGGTGCACAAGCCGAGCGTGATTTCGATCAGTTGGGGCGGACCCGAGGATCCGGGCGGACAGGTGGATCAACAGTTCACGGCAGGATTGAATCAGGCGATCCAGGACGCGGCGCAGTTGGGCGTCACGGTGTGCTGCGCGGCGGGCGACAGTGGTTCACCGGACGTGCCGGTGCAGGGATGGGACGGCAAACCGCACGCCGACTTTCCGTCGTCCTGCCCATTCGCGCTAGCGTGCGGGGGAACCACGCTGGCAATCGCCAACGGAGCGATTGCCAGCGAGGTGGTTTGGAACGATGGCGCGCAGGGCGGCGCCGGCGGAGGGGGCGTCAGCAATCTCTTTGCGCTGCCTTCCTACCAGACGAGCACCAAAGTGCCGATGGCGCCCAATGGCAGCGCAGGGCGGGGCTTGCCGGACGTTGCCGGCAACGCAGACCCCGACAGCGGTTACCAGATTTTCCTGGCGGGGGAGCAGCAGGTGATCGGAGGCACCAGCGCGGTGGCACCACTGATGGCCGGGCTGATCGCGCTCACCAACGAGGGCCTGGCGCAGAAGAAGGCGGGCACGACGGCCGGATTTCTGAACCCGCTGCTGTACGGAGCTGCCGCGGCGGCGTTTCGCGACATTACCACCGGCAACAACGACATCTACGGGAAGCTGAACGGCTTGTACACCGCCGGTCCGGGCTGGGACGCATGCAGCGGACTGGGCGTGCCCGATGGGGCGAAACTGCTGGCTAGCGTGCTGTGACCGGCGGAAGGTCCGGAGTACGTCAGTCTGAAGTCTGGGCGCTCAGGACCGGTACGTACCATCGCAAGCGGCCGGCCCGATTCGGTGTATTCTTGCCTTAAATCAAGGCCGCTGGAGGGGCTGGATGTCTACACCGAAGATACTTGTCGTCGATGACGAGCCTGCCGTCCTCGGTCTGGTATCCAAGGCGCTCGCGTCCCGCGGTTATGAAGTCCATGCAGCATCCGGTCCCACACAAGCTCTGGAGATTGCGCGGAACGCGCCGTGTTTCGATTTAGTGGTCTCCGATGTCATCATGCCCGAGATGTGCGGGCCGGAACTTGTCAGAAGGATCGCCCAGATTTGCCCTACCACCGCTATTGTGATGATGTCTGCGTACGTTGCCGCTGAGGCAATTCCCAAGCGCGCCGCGTTCATCAGTAAACCGTTCCTGGTGACGGATCTGTATTCCGTGGTGGCCAGCTTGCTTGCGCCTTCGGTTAATGAAAGGGAGCAAGCCTCGTGATCTTTGGCGCCGATGTAATCATATACGGCTAAGGATGCGGTAGCCGATCGCGCCTTCCTGCGGGAGGCCCTTCGACATGAATCCACGGTCATTGGCCAGAGGACGAGAACACAAGTGAGCCGAATATGGACGCGGCACGAAGGAACGTGAATGCCGCGGGTGGCTATCAGTCCTGCGGTTCGGCCGGCGCGGGCGGGGGAGCTTCGAGCACGTGGCAAATCTTCTTCGCCAGGGCTTCGCGGCCAAACGGCTTGGGCAGGAATTCCACCCCTTTCTCCAGTATGCCGTGGTGAACCACGGTGTTGTCGGTGTAGCCGGATAAGTACAGGACTTTCAAGGCGGGCCGGAGTTTCAGCAGATGGTCGGCCACTTGGCGGCCGCTCATGTTCGGCATTACCACGTCGGTGAGCAGAAGAGCGATCGGAGCTGGATAGGATTTGGCGATTTCGATGGCCTCGGCGCCGTTGGCCGCGTCCAGCACGGTGTGACCCAGCTTGCGTAGCATCTTCACGGTGAGATCGCGCACGGTCTGTTCGTCTTCCACCACCAGGATGGTCTCCGTGTGCGGCGCCAGGTCGAGCGCCGGCGCATCGGCCGGGTCCAGTTCGGCGGCCTCGGCGACGCGAGGGAAATAGAGCTTGAAAGTGGTGCCTTGTCCGGGCTCGCTGTAAACCCAGATATCGCCGCCGAGTTGTTTGACCGCGCCGTAGACGGTAGCCAGGCCCAAGCCCGTGCCCTTGCCCTTGGCCTTGGTGGTGAAGAACGGCTCGAAGAGGCGGCCGCGCGTCTCGGCATCCATGCCGTGGCCGGTGTCGCTGACCGCGATCATGACAAAATCGCCAGGCAGGATACCGAGGTGCGTGCGGGCATAGGTATCATCCAGACGCACGTTGGCGGTTTCCACGGTGATCCGTCCGCCGTCCGGCATGGCATCGCGGGCATTCAGCGTCAGGTTTACGATGGCCTGCTCGATATGGTTGGGGTCCGCCTTGATGTTACCCACGTCCGGCGGCAGGACGAGAACCAGCTCGAGATCTTCGCTGATGAGTCTGCGCAGCATCTTTTCGGTGTGCAGGACGGTGGCGTTGACGCTCATCACGCAGGGCTGCATGATCTGGCGGCGGCTGAAAGCCAATAGCTGTTTGGTAAGCGCGGCGGCGCGGTCGGACGCCTTGAGGACTTCCTCGGCGCAGCCACGCAATGGATCGAGCGGCGAGAGCTCGTCGAGGATCATGCGATTGTAGCCGGCAATCACCGTCAGCATATTGTTGAAATCGTGCGCCACACCTCCGGCGAGGCGGCCGACAGCTTCCATTTTCTGCGCCTGCAGTAGTTGGCCTTCCAGGCGTTTACGGTCGCTGATGTCGTTCACGAAAGCGATCGCAAACAGACCCTCGGTAGTTTCGACGTAACTGAGGCTGATCTCGACGGGGAACTCTGTGCCGTCCTTTCGCCGGCCGGAGAGGTCCATACCGATACCCATCGGCCGCACCCGCGGCCGCGCGAAGTACTCCTCGCGATCGCGCCCGTGAGCGCGGCGCTGGCTCTCGGGAAGCAGGATCTCGATCCGCGCGCCGAGCAGTTCTTCGCGCCTATAGCCAAAGAGTTCCTCGGTCTTGGGATTGGCCAGCACGATGCGGCCGTTGCGGTCGACGCTAAGAATGGCCTGGGACGCCGATTCCAGCAGCGCCATGACCATCTTTTCGCTTTCCTGCAAAAGAGTGATTGGATCCCGGCGCCGGCCTGCGCCGCTGCTAGTGAGATCAGACATGGTCCCCTCGGTGCTGCCGATTGTAACAGATCCGGCACGATTTGCTGCTTAAAATCCCCAATACAGGTACTGTCTAGTACAAATGGGAAGGATAGGAAGCGCCAGAGCCGCGCCGGAATTACTTCTTTCCGGCTTCCTGCTGGTGGCGGCGTTTGCGGGCGGCTTCGTGTTCGGCGCGCAACTGATCGTACAGCGGCACCTGATCGGGACGCAGAATGGCCTTCACTTCCGCCACCTGTTCGTCCCAGGCTGCGTGGCCGCGATCATTCATCTCCTGGTGAATCAGCTCGAACTTCGCGCGCGTGTCGTCGAAGATCCGGTTGACCTTGGCGACTTGCGTGTCGTCCAGCTTGACGCGCTGGCGCATCTCCTCGATGATCCGTTTCCGAATCTCTTCCGGATTCGGTCCTGGCGCCTGACGCGCGCCCGTGCTGCCGGGCGGGAGGTTGTGGCCGGATGCGGCGGACGCCACGTAGAGCCGGTACCCGAAAACGCCCGAAAGGGCGCCGCTCGCGAAGATTGCCAGCAGGCCTAAAAACGAAAGCAAACGGGACTTGGGCATGGCAGTCAGATCAGCGGCGCGGTTCGTTCCAATCGAGCCGCACCGGCCCGATGTTTTCCGGTGTGTCCAGGGCATTGGCTTCCGCCAGTGCTTCCAGGTAGTTCGTTTCCGAGGCCGGTGTGGGGCTGGGCAGGGACACGTAGACGCCGATGGCAATGGTCAGCGCCGCTGCCACGGTGACAAAGCCCCGCACCATGCGCTGAAAGGAAAACGCGAAGTTGCGGCGGGCTTCGATCCGCTGCCACAGGCCGGGCATGAAATTGGCGCTCGGCTCCTGGTCCGGGCATGCCGCCCGGTAGGCCCGCCAAAGGGAATCCAATTTGTCGTCGCCGCCCTGTGTTGGAAACATCGCCTTCTCGCTCCAACGGCCTCAGCCGTTCTGGTTCTGCCGCTCCGCGGCTCCGCAGGCCTTCAGCACCCGTTGCCGCGCCCGGAATAAACGGACCTTAAGAGCATTCTCCTTGACCCGATAGATCTTTTCAAGCTCCCTCAAGGATAACCCTTCCACTTCCTTCATCAGCAGAAGAACGCGATCCGCCTCCGAAATCGTTCCCAGCAGCGAATCCACGGTCTCGCGAAGCTTTTTCTTCTGCTGTTCGTCGTGGTCGGCCTTGCTTCCAGCAACCGCATCCGCCATCATAACTTGTTGCTCGGACAGATCGGACATGCGGAACTCCGGCCGGCGCCGCTGCTTGCGCAGGTAATCGTATGCCGCATTCACCGTCAGCCGGTATAACCACGGCTCGAAGACCTCCGGAGTCCGCAACTGGTCGAGCGAAAAATACAGCCGCAAAAAGACTTCCTGTGCGACGTCCTCGACATCTTCCGTACGGGCGATCAAACGGCCGATCGT
>CAZFOP010000331.1:0-4835 GCA_964520085.1 uncultured Solibacteraceae bacterium
ATATTCATATGAGCAACGGTGGGAGCCGCATGAAGCGTTGCCAGAATATTCCGCAACTTGGCAACATGTCCAGGGTTGACGCCGCTCGGGTCGTCCTGTTCAAAAAGCCGTTTCAGTCCCTTGTGGCGGATCGTCCGTATCATTCCGCACCGTAACCTGCCACGTGGCGCGTGTCAGGTACAATTCTAGCACGCGAGTCCCGTTCTCGGATGTCGGAACTTCCAGTCAGCGGTCGCCGGTCCCCACCGGATGAAAGGATGACGGCCCGACAGAGGATCCAGAGTCAGGCAATACTGCGGGCGTATAATCAAGACTCGGGTATCGACTATTGTCGGCGCGCTCACTCGAGTCGCGCCAATACACGGAAACCAGATTTCATGAAGCCAGCTTTGCGATTGGCCGCCGTTCTGGCGGTGTTGGCGGCGGCATCCGCTGCCGATGCCGGCGATCTTCCCTTCCGCGTAAAGCCAAACCGCCCTTTCACTTTGCCTGCGGCTCTTGCTAGACTCGGGCAATGCGCAACAAGATCCGGCAGGCTGTGCTCAACAGATTTGCCGGTCGGCTTCGCCGCAGGCGCCCGTATAGCGCCTACACCTGGAGTCGCGAGATGCCTAGGTCCAAACGCCTCATCGCATGGGCCGGTTTGCTGCTCCAGATGTCCGCCATCGTTTTCCTCTGCATGCGGTCATTGAGATGGCCCATGAGTCGGCAGGAAGCGATACTTCTGTGCCCATGGTTGATGGTAGTTTACTTCCTTGGCCTCGCGCTAATGAACAGAGTGCTGACTTCGGAGTTTGTCCGCAAGGCCGAATTGGAAGCCGACCAGATCGCCGCTCGGCAGATCCAGCAGACGCTGATCCCCCGGAAGTTGCCGGAGCTTCCAGGCTATGTGGTGGAGACCTTCTACAAGCCTCTTCGCGAAGTTGGTGGCGATTACTTCGACGTGATCGATCTCCCGGGAAACCGAACGCTATTCGCGATTGCGGATGTGTCCGGGAAGGGGATGCCCGCGGCTTTGTTGGCGGCCAACATACAGGCTCTGGTTAGAAGCATCGCGAGCGTTGAAGCGAATCCCCTGACATTGGCCCGGCAGATTAATCGACACCTGTGTCAGTACACGCCGAGCGAGCGCTTTGCGACAGGAGTGTTTATCGTGTTGAACCGAGATTCGGGAGAATCGACCTACGTGAATGCCGGCCACAACTCGCCCATTGTGTGCGGCCAGGAGTCGGCGACGGCGCTCGAAGCCACCGGCGTGCCGCTTGGACTGTTTCCCGAAGCGGCGTATGAGGCGCTTACGGCTCTTCTATGCCCCGGCGGCGCCCTCCTCTTATTCACGGACGGATTGACCGATTCGATTCCCGGAGAGAATGCGGAAAACCGCTTGCGTGACGCTTTGGCTAATGGTTCGGGAAGGACGATGTCTAGTCTCAAGTCCTTGGTGGATGCGAAGTTCAATGACGATGACATCACCATCTTGCTCGTAAAGCGGGCTGCAGATACGCCGGCTCTTCGCGGCAAACTCGCATAGGACCGCCTCTCGTGTCCACCAGCGATGACATGCCGGATTGCTTGCCGCCTTCTTCTTTTCCCCACCTAACAGTAGTCCGAGCAAAAGGAACCGTAGTCAAGCAACCCCGCGGGCGTATAATCGAGACTCAGGTGTCGATTATTACCGGCACGGATGGGCCGGCGTCGCCGCAACGGTTCGCTTGCGCGTCCTTGCCATAACACGGAGACATGAAATCATGAAGACAGCTTTGCGATTGGCCGCCGTTCTGGCGGTGTCCGCCGCCGTGGCTACGGTGTGCGCGCAGACCAACCCGCGACCGCTTCCCCGCCTGGTGCAAAAGGACGGCCGCTACGCCCTGTTCGTCGACGATGCGCCGTACCTGATGCTGGGCGCGCAGGTGGGTAACTCGAGCGCTTGGCCCGGCGTGCTGCCCAAGGTCTGGCCGGCCATCGAGTATCTGCATGCCAACACGGTCGAAATGCCGGTGTACTGGGAACAGTTCGAGCCGCAGCCTGGTAAGTTCGACTACACGGTGATGGACACGCTGCTCGCTCAGGCCCGCCAACATCACGTTCACCTGGTGCTGCTCTGGTTCGGACTCTATAAGAACGGCAGCCAGCATTACACGCCGGAGTGGATGAAGCTCGATCCGGAGCGCTACAAGCGCCTCACCGGCAAGGACGGCCGCCCGGTGGATTCACCTTCGCCGTTCGCGCAGGCATCGCTCGATGCCGATATCCACGCGTTCACCGCCTTCATGCGCCATCTGAAGGAAGTGGATGCGGAGCGCACTGTGCTACTGGTGCAGGTGGAAAATGAAGCCGGCACCTGGCAAATTCAACGCGACTACTCTTCCGCCGCCCAGAAGTTGTTTGACGCGCCAGTACCCGCCGAAGTGCTGGCGGCGATGCATGTGCCAGCCGGTTCGCCCGCGCCTAACTGGCAAGCGGCTTTCGGCGCCGAAGCCGAAGTGAATTTCCACGCCTGGTCGGTTGCCACCTATGTGGGCAAAGTGGCCGCCGCGGGCAAGGCGGTCTATCCGCTGCCGCTGTATGCCAACGCCGCCCTGCGGCGCGCCATTCCACCTGGTGCCCCGGGCACTTATGAAAGCGGCGGCCCGACCGACAACGTGCTGCCCATCTGGAAGGTGGAGGCACCGGCGCTGGACATCCTGGCGCCCGATATCTACGTGGAAGACAGCGCGGAATATCTGAAGGTGATGGAACTGTACCGTCGCGACGATAACGCTTTGTTCATTCCGGAGACCGGCCATAGCGCCGGCGTCGCCCGCTTTCTGTTTTCCGCGCTCGGCATGGGAACCATCGGGTTTTCGCCGTTCGGCCTGGACTATGTCGAAGGCGGCACCGAAGAGCAGTTCGCCCCGATCACACAGGACTACAAGCTGATCGGCCCGATCGCCCGGCAGATCGCGCGCCTCAGTTTCGAAGGCAAGCTGAAAGCGGTGTCGGAGGAAAAGGGCAAGTCCTCGCAAACCCTCGATTTCGGCGCCTGGAAGGCCGAAGTGTCCTACGGCGTGGTGCGCTTCCATGAGCCGCGCGGCAACGCCTCTCCCATTGGGCGCGCGCTGGTAGCGCAACTCGGCGAGAATCAGTTCTTGGTCACCGGTCTCTCTTGCGGCGTCGACTTCCGTCCCAGCGCTGCGGACAAGCAGCGCCAGTTCCTCCGCGTCGAGGAAAGCACCTACGAAAACGGTGTCTTCAAAATGGTGCGCATCTGGAATGGCGACGAAACCGACTGGAACCTCAATTTCAAGTCGGAGCCGGTGATCCTGCGCGTCTCGCTGGCCACTTACTAACATTATGAACTCTTATCTCGCACTTATCGCGATGCTGGCCGCGCCGGCGCTGTGCGCTGCCGCCGACGGCGTCGCCGCCACGCCGCCGATGGGTTGGAATAGTTGGGATTGTTACGGCACCTGCGTGACCGAAGCCCAAGTCAAGGCCAACGCGGACTACATGGCGCAACACTTGAAGCAGCACGGCTGGCACTACATCGTGGTCGATATCCAATGGTCGGAACCGCATCCGCTCCCAAACGGCAGCTACCGAACGGAGCCCGCGCTTGAGATGGACGCGTACGGCAGGCTGATTCCCGCCACCACGCGCTTTCCCTCCGCCGCAGGCGGCAGGGGTTTTCGCCCGTTGGCGGATTACATTCACAACCTGGGCCTGGGCTTCGGCATCCACATCATGCGCGGCATTCCACGGCAAGCGGTGAAAGCGAATCTGCCGGTGCTCGGATCTGAGGTGCATGCCGCCGATATCGCCGATGTCAATTCCACCTGCCCGTGGAACAATGACACGTACGGTGTTGATACGAACCGGCCGGGCGCGCAAGCTTATTACGATTCGTTGCTCAAGATGTATGCGGAATGGGGCGTGGATTTTATCAAGGCGGATGACATCGCCCGGCCTACGCGCCGCGGTGAGATCGCCGCGTTGCACGGCGCCATCCAAAAGACCGGGCGGCCTATCGTGTTGAGCCTGTCGCCCGGACCGGCGATGGTGAAGGATGCCGAATTCCTACGCGAAAACACTAATATGTGGCGGGTATCGGACGATTTTTGGGACGAGTGGCGCCTACTGCGGCAGAACTTTATTCTGCTGTCGATCTGGAGTGCTTTCGGCCGCCCCGGCGCGTGGCCCGATGCCGACATGCTGCCGCTCGGCCGCATCGGCATCAGCGCCGCAGCCGGCCAATCGCGCAGGTCGAACTTCACGCGCGATGAGCAGCGTACGCTGATCAGCCTGTGGTCAATAGCGCAAGCTCCATTGATCTTCGGCGGTGACCTGCCATCCAACGATGAGTTCACCGAATCGTTGATTACCAATGATGAGGTGCTGGCGGTGGACCAGACTGGCGCGCATGGAGGGGCGTTCGCCGAAGAAGGCGACCATATCATCTGGACGGCCGGCGCACCCGGTGGCGCGAAGTTTTTCGCCGTCTTCAACGTGGGCGACCGCGAGGCCGTTGACATCCGGATCAACTGGCCTGCCATCGGCATGCCGCCCATCTGCACGCTGCGCGACCTATGGCAGCACGCCGACATGGGCGCGATCCGCGACGGGTACGCATTCCATTTGGCCCCGCACACCTCGGGACTTTATAAGCTGATGCCAGTCAAGTAACGGTTTTCCCGTTACGATAGAAACTACATGGGAGGCAACTGAGATGAGAAGAGCATTCTTCCTTACGATCCTGATGTGCGGTGCGAGCAATCTGTTCGCCCTGGATAACGGCCTGGCGCGTACGCCGCCGATGGGCTGGAACAGTTGGAACAAGTTCGCCTGCAATGTGAGCG
>CAZFOP010000332.1:0-4833 GCA_964520085.1 uncultured Solibacteraceae bacterium
AGATGTACGGCGGCTCCGACCGCCGCGGCGTGCGCAAGCCGCTGATCGTTTTCACACCCAAGAGCCTGCTCCGTCATCCGCGCGCAGTTTCCACGGTGCACGATTTCGCGACCGGCGGCTTCATCGAAATCCTGGATGACAGTTCCGCCGATCCGCAGCGGATTTCTCGCGTGGTCTTCTGCTCCGGTAAAATCTATTACGACTTACTGCAAGCCCGCGAGGAGCGCAAAGCCGACCACGTCGCCGTCGTTCGCGTCGAGCAACTCTATCCGTTTGCCTCCACCCAGGGCGCCGAGATCCTAACGCGCTATCCGCAGTCCGCCGAGATCGTCTGGGCCCAGGAAGAGCCGAGGAACATGGGCCCCTGGCGCTACATCCGGGAACAGATACACCCGCTCCTAGAGGCCACGCGCCGCGACATCCGCTACATCGGCCGCCCCGAATCCGCCAGTCCCGCCACCGGCTCCGGCAAGCGCCACCAGCAAGAACAGCACGAGATCATCGATGACGCGCTAACCCCGGGCCCGCTCTCCCAAACCAAGCGTGTGCGGCTGGTTGCGAAGAGGAAGAAGTAGGGGGGCAGGCCACACAGCACTCGGCTAGCAGGCCTTCTACACAGCCGCATGCTTTAGGGCGATCACGCCACCACTTTCGCCGCGGCAGCGATCTCCGCTACGGGGGATCGACGAACACGCGTTTCAAGAACTGAAACAGGAGGCCGTCGCAGTCACCGCGCTTGAGTGGGCGGACCGAAGTCCCGTACGTCAAACACTTTAAAATCCGCGCCAGGCGGCTTGATCTGCAAGATCAGAGCCACATGCATGGTCTCCTGGAAATAGGGGACGTGAATAGTATGCCTTCCGGCGGTTAGCTGAATGGAACGCTCACCAGTCAATGGGGAATGAACGCCATCCTCATTGATGAGCTGTTTATCGTCGATGAACAGCTCCGCGCCATCGTCGGAAGACAACTTGAAACGGTATTCTCCAGGCACTGCGACCCAGAATTCCCCGTGGTAGTCGATGCCGAACCATTCTGGCCTCGAGGTCACGCCGGGAAGGCCTTCCGTGAGGAACTGATAGGGCACATTCAGCGAGTAAGTGTAGAGCGCGCCTACCGCGTCAATGTTGTTCCCGTAATTCCAAAAGTCCGACGGCAGCATACGAGTCCCTTTCGGTAACTCATAGACATCGCCGCACAGGGAGTTTGGCTTGGGCAGGATCGATCCGAACGAGCCAGGATTGCCACTGAGCAGCCTCGCCCTGTCGGCTTCCGACTGCTTGGACTCCCAATCCTTTGGCATCTTGACGGCAGTTGACAGCTCAACGGGTCCCTCGGGGGCTGTGACGACGTCGATGGAGCCCAGGTTGCCTGTCTCGCGGTCGAGGACGACGAAGCGCACGAGAGCGGGATCTCCCGAACGGGGCATGTCCACCAGGTTGGAAAAGCCGCCTGAGAGAACCAGCGTGTACTCCTCCGAGCTCAGCACGCGTTCCGCCGATGTGTGCCAGAACCGGAGAGGCTTGCCGTCCTCATCGAAGGCACAGACGCCGTAGTCAAGCTGAACGCGCCTCGCCTCGTCCGAGATGGAAGTAAATGCCAGCGAGTCGGGCTGGACCACAAGAGAGTATCGCAGAGGATCGGTACTTGCTGTTTGGATCAAATGGGCGTTGAGTGCAATCGAGGGAGGCGTCGCCGGATGGCGGCAAGCGGCCTGTTTCAGCTCATCGTCCACTTCCGTGCTGCTCCGCACCTTGGGTTTCGGCGGCACGCCTGTCATGCCGACGTAATATCGGCGGCGAAACGAAAGCCTTACGTGGGGACGGGTGGTGGCGACGAGAATCTCATGGTACCCGCCGGTCGAACCTTCGGGGCTCGGCTGGTACGCCAGCTCATAGTGGAGCGTTGCGCTCATCGCGCAGCCTCCGCCCGATGTCACCCGGAAACCGCCGGAAGCGGCGTCGACGTGGGCGCCCGCCAGCGCCGGATCGATCACATGAAATGCCGCGATATTCCGGGGCGAATTTGGGGAATGCTTGGCAACTTCAAAGATCTGGAAGTCGGTTTCTTTCAGGTCGGTGACGGGATGGTTGTGCTCGTCAGTTGCTACCACCTCGACCACGACCTCGCGTGTGGTCAGTCTGAAAATGTATGGCGTCTCGGCGGAACCTGCCTTGACGTCTGCCGGCTTTTCACTCGAAGAACGCTGAGTTTCAGGCGAGGGCGCGGCTTGGCCGGAGGCCCGAAGCTGCCAGGAAACCAGCATCAACGCCAGGAACCAAAGTAGCCTGCACGCGGACTTGAAACACGTCGACTCCATCGGAATAGCGTTCTCCACTTAATGATAATCCGCGACCTTCAATCCTACGCGAATCGGCTGCGTCTTCACCATGCCGACCCTCGCGCCGGTTCCTTATCGCCAAACACTCGAATGCCGAACCCGCGACAGCCTCCCCGCGCATGCCGATGCTAACCTGAAGCTTGTCCCGGCATCCTCTATTCAAAGCGTATCTGGCGCTGGCGGCAGTGTGTCTCTTTTGGGGCACCACCTACCTGGGCATACGGATGTCGCTCGAATCGTTCCCGCCGCTCACGCTGGTTGTGGCGCGCTTTACGATCTCGGGCGCGGCAACGCTCGTCTTCGCCTGGTACCGCGGCCTGCACATCCCGCGCGGCAGGGAACTGGCCGAGGCGTGTCTGGCCGGCGTCCTGATACTCGCCATCGGTAACGGCGCGCTGGTGGTTGCCGAAACGCTGGTCCCCAGCGGCTTGGCCAGCCTGATCATCTGCATGTCCCCGTTCTGGATGGTGGGGGCGGAGGCCCTGCTGCCCGGCGGCGAAAGTTTGCACGGGCCGACCATCGGTGCGATGGCGCTCGGGCTGGCAGGCTCGGCTCTGCTGGTGACGCCGGGCGGCGGAGCGGGGGCCGAACATAGGCTGTTGATCGGTTTTCTCGTCCAGCAAATCGGCATGGCCGGCTGGTCGTTCGGCTCCATCTATCAACGGCGCAAGGCGGGCAAGGCGCATTCGGTGGTCGCCGGCGGCATTCACCAGTTGACGGCCGCGCTGGTCACCGCGCCGTTTGCGTGGCTGGTTCCCCACCATCCCGTCCACTGGAGCACGCGCGGCGTGGGCGCGCTGCTTTACCTGGTGGTCTTCGGCTCGCTGGTGGGCTACAGCGCGTACGTCTATGTAATGGATCGCCTGCCGGTCGCCGTGGTTTCGATCTATCCGTATGTGAACTCGGTGGTCGCGGTCGCGCTCGGCTGGCTATTCTACCGCGAGCAGTTTGGCCTGCGCGAATCGGTGGCGATGTTGGTGATCTTCGCTTCGGTGGCGCTGGTCAAGCGTTATGCCCGCCCCGCGGCCGGCTAACCTGGCCGAGCTTGGCCGCCAGCGCGCCGCCGGCCATGCCGAGGCAGGTGGTGAGAATGAAAAACGCCAGCAGCAGCCCCAGCACCGCTGCGCCCGGCGACGTCTGCATGATCGCCATCGCCTGAGCGAATTGCGGTTGCGACTGGAACTGCGGCAGCGCCGCCTCCGACTTGATCTGATAGAACCCGGATACGGCGGCTGCAGGGAAAGTGAACAGCCCGGTGATCCACCCCAGGCGCACGCCGGCGCCCACGTTCATGGCACAACGGGTTCGCCGCCGATACAGAAACACCGCGAAATAGCCTGCTGCCAGCCAATTGAGTGGCGAAATCCAAAACAGAGCCGTCGCGCCCATGGCCACCAGCAAGGCAATCCTCAACGCCAGCGGATTGCGGAAATTGAGCGGCGCCGGGGGCAACTCGGGTTCGGGTGGTGGCTGCACCACCGGCGCCGGCGCCGGCGCCTCGGCGGTCACCTCCGTCAGCTCTCGCTGCGGCTTGCCGCACTTGTGGCAGAACAACGCATCCGGCGGAAGCTCGGAGCCGCAACTGCAATAATCGGGCATGAGGATCGAAGGGAACCTCCTTCAGTTTGGCGCAGCGCGCGCCATGGAAGCAACTTGCGTGCGAACGTGCGCCGATGCTGTGCGGTACTCTAGGCTCTCTCGAAGGAGGTTGCGAGCGCAGTGAACACGCTCCCGATCCTGCTTGGGGCGCTGTGCGTTTACGCCCTGGCTTACCGCTACTACTCCGCCTTCATCGCCGCCAAGGCGCTTGCGCTGGACGACCGGCGCATCACGCCGGCGAATCGCTTTGCCGATGGCCACAATTACGTGGCGTCGCCAAAGTGGGTGCTGTTCGGGCACCACTTCGCGGCCATTGCCGGCGCCGGCCCGCTGGTCGGCCCCACACTCGCGGCGCAGTTCGGCTTCCTGCCGGGTTTCCTGTGGCTGCTGATTGGCGCCGTACTGGCCGGGTGCGTGCAGGATTTCACCGTGCTCGTGGCTTCCATGCGCCACCGCGGCCGCTCGCTGGCGGCCATCGCCCGCAGCGAAATCAGCCCATTCGCCGGACTGGTGACGATGATAGCCGTGTTGTTCATCCTGCTGGTGACGCTGGCTGGTCTCGGCATCGTGGTGGTGAACGCCCTGGCCAACAGCCCGTGGGGCGTGTTCACCATTGGATGCATCGTCCCTATTGCCCTCGTCATGGGATGGTGGATGTTTAAGAGCCAGGCTGGCAAGATCACCGTCGCCGGGCCAAGCGTCTTCGGTGTGGTACTGCTGATCGCGGCGGTCATTGGCGGCCACTGGTTCGCCACTAGTTCCGCCGCGGGCGCGCTCACTTTTTCCCCGCACCAGATCACGCTATTGATGGTCACGTACGGTTTTATCGCGTCGGTGTTGCCGGTGTGGCTGCTGCTCGAGCCGCGCGACTATCTGGCCACCTACCTGAAGCT
>CAZFOP010000333.1:0-4825 GCA_964520085.1 uncultured Solibacteraceae bacterium
ACCGGGACGTTGCGGGAAACGTCCGGGGTAACCGTTCCAGTAACGACCAACTCGGAGGTCGTGGGATGCTCGGCCGCCGCAGCCAGCGGAAACTGCTCCGGATGATCCACCGTGAAGAGAGCGGCGTCCGCGAATGGAACAACCTTAGCGGGTGGCGGCGCTCCATCCGTGGTGTCTCCTTTGACGCTGCTGCAAGCTTGCAGCAGAAGCAGAGCTGGGACACAAAACACGAGAAAACTTACCTGAACAGGTTTAACTGTCATCAGAGAGCTCCATTCCGCAGGAGGCGCGGCATTCCGTGCCGGTCATTGTTCAAAGCCATTTGGTAACTCCACAGTCCACTTGTAAAGAATAAGACGTGTGACATAAGGAAGGCATGAGGAACGTGAATCAAAAACACGATGCGCTCTATACAAGCCCTTTATGACGGATTACGCCACGTCGGAATAAACAACGGGCGTCGGCACTTAGAGCCGGCAAAACGGATGGACATAAGGATTTCGTTAAGAGAGTCGTCTAACACGGCTCGCGAAAACGATAACCAAAGTAAGGTTCAGTGAGCAAGTATTCGGGGGACGATGGATCATCTTCCAACTTCTTGCGCAACTGATGCACGAATGTGCGCAGGTACTCCAATTCCTGACCGTACTCAGCGCCCCAGACCGCTTGCAGAAGTTTCGCGTGCGCTAGCGGTAACCCGGGGCGGATCATGAGATAGTGCAACAGATCGAACTCTTTCGGCGTTAGACGGAGAACTGAACCGGCTTTGCGAACGCTCCGGCGTGCGGGATCGAGTTCGATATCACCAATCGTAATCGCCGTGCCGGGACCGGGCTCAGTCGTCGCGGAGCGCCGCACTGCGGAACGCAGGCGGGCTGCCAACTCCGGGATGGAGAAGGGTTTCGTAATATAGTCGTCGGCCCCGGCGTCGAGCGCCTCGATTTTGTCTGTTTCCCTATCCCGCACTGTCAGCATGAGAATCTGGAGTTGAGGATGTTTTCGCCGCATCTCGCGGCATGTCACAATTCCGCCGGCGCCAGGCATATTGACGTCCAAGAGAATCGCTTGGAACTGTTGCGCTTCAACCTGTTTGAGAGCCTCCTCCCCATTGGCGGACTCGGCAACCTCGAAGCCGAGCGCGTCCAACGTCCGCCGCAACACCCGGCGAAGATCTGGGTCGTCATCGGTAACTAGAATGTTCCCGTAAAGAGATGGCATGGTCGTAACTCAGTGCGCTCGGGCTGCCGGAAGAGCCAGGGAGAACGATGTCCCATAGCCTGCTTCGCCTTCGGCCCAGACGCTTCCCAGATGAGCGTCAACGATTTTCTTTACGATGGAAAGGCCCAGGCCGGTGCCGGCAGGAAGGTGGTGGGTTTCGGGTGCTCGATAGAACCGCTCAAAGACGCGCTCGCGATCCGATGAGGCGACCACGATCCCTTTGCTCCTCACCGTTAGAAGCACCTCCGAATTCTTAGCCGCGGACCGAATGTCGATTGGCGATCCGGGTTCAGAATACTTGACCGCGTTATCGACGAGTTGCGTGATCACGGTGAGGATCAGCTCCTGGTCCGCCAGCACTGGCACCTCCTGGCTGGGTACGAATACACGGAATCGCTCTCGATCCGCCGGAACTTCGAGTTTTCGGAGTACCAAGCCCACCAGATGGGAAAAGAGCAGCGGTTCCCGCTTTGGCTTGAACTCCGTGTTGTCCAGCATCGCAGCCCCGAGCAGGCGTGAGGCCAGGTGATCGAGCTTGTTCGCCTGTTGGTCTATCGTCATAACAAGCTCTGTCTGAAGGTCCGACAAGCCACCGACCGCGAGCAGACCGGAACTGGCCGTGCGGGCCACCGCGAGAGGTGTCTTGAATTCGTGCGCCAGCGCGTCGAGAACGGCGGTGCGCAGTTGTTCGGTTTGACGGGCGGCCTGTGCGCGGTACTCTCTCTGTAGTGTTCGGGCGCGCTCCAGCGCAATCCCGCCCAGCGACGCGAGCGCCGTTGCTGCGAGTTTCGTCATTTCGGTATCGATCAACGCCAGTCCACCCACGGGCCGCACGCCTAGGCGAACCGCGCAATACCAGGTCCGTGTTTCCGGATCAAAAGTGTCGTCGTCTCGAAAGTACGCGTCCCGAGTATGCTGTTCGGCCACGGGCTGGCTTTCGCCCGTGTGATACGTCATTGCCGATTGAGCGTCGAATAGCTGGACTGCGCGCAAGTCGAATATGTCCCGAATCAAGGAAGGAATCAGACTGCCTGGATCGCGCGAACTATCCAGGAGCAATATCCGTCGGGAAGTTTCATAAAGCCGCTCCACATCGCGCTGGCCCGCGATGGCCTCCATGGCCCGGGCCTGGGCTCGTTGCGAAAGCCGGCTGATCACCAGCGCCGTGAGTTCAAACGCGCCCAGCGCCACCCAGTTTGCGGGGCTGTTGGCGAAGCTGAATATCGGCGGAACAAAGAAATAGTTCAGGCAAGCAGCCGCGGCAATGGAAATCATTGTCGCCTGCCAAAAACCGCCATAGAGCGCAGCCAACACCACGAAGACAAGATAGATAAATCCCGTGAACGCAAAAGTCTGCCCAATGTGAAAGGAAACCCATGTGCACACCGCCACCGCGGCCAGAGCCAGGCAGCCTGGAAGCGTTGGCATGAGTTTTCTTATTAGCTTCTGAGCCGCGCCGTCGCACGGCGAATTTGCCGCGCCCATCCTCGGCCGCTCCAAGGGCCTGAGAATACCTCCCGAGTTATATTGCGCGGCGACTAAAAATGGCATAAAAACCTGCGACTGGGCTTGGCGGCGCCAACGTCACAGTTCTAGCTTCCCCATAAACTCCATTTCGTTCAGCTCGAATGTTTGAGCGACGACAATCCGGCCGATTTGCGCTTCGAACTGAATCTGGCGATCTCTTTTGCCGATTTCGGCGGAAAAAGGAAAGAGATAGACCACGACCACGCCATTCTCCGTCTGGAACACTTCGGCGCTGACTGGCTTCACATCCTTTTTCGCCTCGCGCTTCAAAGCCGCAAGGTTTTTCAAGGGTTTGCCTAACTCCTTTGGATCGCCTTTGAAATTGGCGCTGGGAATGCCGTAAACAGCGATGCGATAGCCGTCACCTTCCAACGTGGGCGGCTCGATTTCGTGCGACTTCAATTCCGCGAGCCGAACCGGGAGAGCGCTCTCCCAACGCAGTTTCAATGTAATGGGCCGGGGAAAAGAACGAGGGCTGCGGTCGTCGCCTCCGGGCCCCGTGAAGACATTCAGCGAGACCTGTTCTCCGCTGCCCTTCGGGTCCACCCCCTCATTGCCGACGCCGCGAGGTTGGCCCATTTGGCCACCGTCCCTGAGTTGGTCCTCTGTCAAACGGCGCGTGATGGTAGCACTAATCTCCTTCGCCCAAGGTGACCTGGCGAGGATCTGCTTAGCGTCCTCTTCGGTCCACTGGGCGGCCGGCTTGCACTTCCAGACCGGATCCGCTGCCAGCAGGCAACCTGCGGCCACGATCGACCAAAGCGACTGTGTCAGGAACTTGGCCATCTTCTACTCCCTGAACGCTAAGCAGCGACCGGATTTTCGCCCGGCCGCTGCACTGTAATTCAACTCGCGCGGATGCGGCGCTAAAACTTAACCATCACGCCAACCGAGATCTTCGACTCGTCCCGGCGAAGGTCGGGGAACCAGACGCCGCCGGCGTTGGCGCAATTCGTGGTCGCGGTCGGAAGGTCGGTCGCTCCGGACGGTGCCCCACTCATACAGGCGAACTGATTAGGAGCACCATTCGTTCCGCCGAGAGGGAACCCGGGAGGTGTAACCCCACCTCGTCCGGCGAAATAGGGAATGTCGGAGTGACGATACCCGGCTTCCGCCCACCAGGTAATATACTGGCGCGGCATGTACTGTAAGGTAACGGTGCTATCCCACATGTGCGCCCTTTGGCCGGGGTTTTCCGTGAAATAGGGCGAACCGGTGACAGCGTCGGCCCCGTTGATCGGCGGCAAAAGTGTCAAATAGCGGCCGAAGTTGCTCATGTCTCCACCGCCGATCGTCAGCCCGAGCAGATCCTTGTGGAACCACATCCGGTGATAGACCATCCACCCCACAAACGAGTCCTTGTTTTTGCTGGGTGCCCCCGTGCACTGAATCCCGCCGCCATATTGGCACCCCGCATCCACCGTAATAGTAAACGCCATCTTATCGAGGCCCATCTTATCAGGCTTGTTGAAGTACCTTACTTCAATGCTGTCGTCCGTGTGGATGCGCTCCGTGTGCGGAAGTCCCAGGTTGTCCTCGCCGAAGCCATACTGATTCGCGACCAGCTTAAACCATTCTTTGGGCTGCCAAAGGAGCTGTCCGCCCAGACCGGGATGGCCATTGTACTTGGCGTAGGATTGCCATCCGTTGATAAACCACGGCTCGATCTTCAGCTTATTCGTGGGGAACCACTGGATGCGCACTCCGTTAAAGAACCAAGGCGTGTTCGAGGACACGTACGATGGCTGGTAAGTCCAGTTATCGAAGTTGTAATAGCTAAACAACCCGATGTACGAGACGAAAATACCAGCATCCACATTGAGCCCGTGATTCACGTTGAAATGGTACCCGCCGTAAGCTTCCGACGTGTACTTATAGGCTCCGCGGAGGTCCCACTGGCCGACACCGTAGCTAGCGTCGTTGCGAGGTGTTGTTGTGGCGAACATGCCGAACATAAACAGGATTCGACCGCGGACGTTCTGCCAGTGAAAATCGCCGCCCACGCTCTCCTGTTCAATCTGCACCTCACCCGAACGGAAGGACTCGGTCGCTCCGACGATGGTGTGATCGATGGGCTGGT